>NZ_JAKUVY010000008.1:0-65606 GCF_026782125.1 Streptococcus oralis
ACATTGCAGGATACATAGACCATTTTTTCTGGAACATAGGTCATAATGGTATCCAGTAGCTTATCATCTAACCCTGTACGAGGAGGGTCGACTATCAGGGCATCTGCTCGCTAGCTATCACATTAAACCATAAAAAGAGAGGTTGAACCTCTCTAAATTTATTTTTCTTCACTTATTTTTGATTTTACTTCATCATAAGATAGTGCATGGGATTCTTCTTCTACTGTCTCAGGCATTTTTCCTGTCTCGTAAAGGGATTTAATTTGAGTACTATCTAATGTTTCGTATTTCAACAATGCTTCTGCAATCAGTTTGTGAGTTTCACGATTTGATTGGATAATTTCAGCAGCTTTGTTTCGTGCCTCATTTAATAATGAACGAACTTCCTCATCAATCTCATAGGCTGTTTGCTCTGAAATTGATTTTTGAGGACTTTGTGCACCAAACATAGCATGATTTCCTTCGTATTGGACTGGGCCAAGTTTTTCACTCATACCGTATTCAGTAACCATTGCACGCGCCATCTGTGTAGCTTGTTCAAAGTCATTTGAAGCTCCTGTCGTTTGGACATTAAAGATAATCTCTTCAGCTACACGACCACCCATCAAACCTGCTAATTGTTCTTTCATGTCTTCTTTGGATAGAAGCATTTGATCCTCTTTCGGAAGTGCAATCATGTAGCCACCTGCACGTCCACGTGGTACAATGGTAACTTTATGAACAACACGGGCATTTGACAAGACTAAACCAACAATGGTATGTCCAGCCTCATGATAAGCAACCAATTCACGTTCTCTTTGTGATACTGTTTTATCTTTCTTAGATGGTCCAGCAATCACTCTGTCCTCTGCCTCATCAATATCTGAAGCATCAATAATTGATTTGTTGCGACGAGCAGCAACTAAGGCCGCCTCATTTAGAACATTTTCCAAGTCAGCTCCCACAAAACCTGGAGTTTGTTGGGCAACTAATTTCAAATCAACATCTTCTGCTAGAGGTTTGTTTTTAGCGTGAACTTTCAAGATTGCTTCACGACCTTTAACATCAGGGCGACCAACCAAGACTTTTCTATCAAAACGTCCTGGGCGGAGAAGAGCTGGATCAAGGACATCTGAACGGTTTGTCGCAGCGATAACGATGATTCCTTCATTTCCCTCAAAACCATCCATTTCAATCAAGAGTTGGTTCAAGGTTTGTTCACGTTCATCATTTCCTCCACCGAGGCCGACACCACGTTGGCGACCAACAGCATCAATTTCATCGATAAAGATGATGGCTGGCGCTGCTTTTTTTGCATCCTCAAAAAGAGAACGAACGCGGCTTGCACCAACTCCGACAAACATTTCTACAAAGTCAGATCCTGAGATGCTAAAGAATGGAACTCCTGCTTCTCCAGCAACTGCCTTAGCAAGCAAAGTTTTACCTGTTCCCGGAGGACCCTCCAAAAGAACACCTGCTGGAATGCGGGCTCCAAGTTTTGTAAATCGTTTTGGATCTTTTAGGAATTCAACAACTTCTACTAATTCTTGTTTTTCTTCCTCGGCACCAGCAACATCTGAGAATCGTACCTTGATATCTTCTTTGTTAGCAGCTTTGGCTTTGCTACGTCCAAAACTCATTGGATTTCTACTATTGTTTCCTCCCATATTTCCCATCATAGAGAATAGGAAGAAGAAGAGAATAGCAAACGGCACAACAGAGACAAGGATATTGATCCACATACCGCTCGAACTCTCATGTTTAACCGTTACCTCCGCCTTATGTTCAGAAGCAAGTTTTTGCAATTCTGAAACTGTTGAATCAGACGGAAGAATAGTACTTGAGAATCTTTCTACTGTTGTAGCTGTAGGAGGGAAAAATTGAATTCCCGTTTCTTCTTTACCAGTCTTAGAATTTTTATAAACACCAGACACTTCAATGACGCTACCATTTGGCTGATAGGTTAATTCTTTTACATTGTCTGCTGTAATTTCTTTTACCAGTTCTGTATAGTTAATTTTTTCGCTTCGTCCAGTAGTATTTCCAGAGTAAAAATACTGGAATCCTGTCACTAGGAAGAAGATAATTAACAAGTAGAGAAATGGATTTCTAACTAAACCATTATTTTGTTTTTTCATTAAAGATAGATCTTTCTAATTTGAATAAACTTCTTCTTTCAATACTCCGACATAAGGAAGGTTACGATAATTTTCTTTATAATCTAGACCATAACCTACTACAAACTCATTTGGAATAGTAAAGCAAGTATAATCCGCTTCAATTTCAACAACACGTCCCTCTGGTTTATCCAACAAAGTCGCGATTTTAACAGAAGCTGCTTCTCTTTCAATAAACATATCTCGCAAATTTTTCAAGGTTTGACCTGTATCGATGATATCCTCTACAAATAAAACATGTCTTCCTTTGATATCTTGAGTCACGTCTTGCTTGATATTGATCACACCACTACTTGCTGTTCCACCATGGTAACTAGATACCATCATGAAGTCCATCTCAATATGCGTATCAATATGTTTGACCAATTCAGCCATAAAAGGAATCGATCCTTTCAAAATTCCAATAAGAATTGGATTTTTCCCCTCATACTCTTTTGTTAGTTGTTCACCTAGCTTTTTAGCTGCTTCTGTAATTTCATCATGTGAAACGAGGATTTTTTTAATATCGTGTTCTAACATCTTTTTACCTATCTATTTTTTCTATATAAATTACAGTGTTCATTATATCATTTTTCGTGTTTTTACTCAAATCACTGGTCGCAATTCCTAAAATTGAGACAATTTCTCCAAATTGCTCAATAATAGGGGTTGTTTTTCGTTTTTCAATAGGGATTTTTAAATCTATAAATAAGCGTCTCAGTTTCTTTCGATGACCATTTAGGATAATAACATCGCCAGGTTTTCGACATCTAATATGTACAGATGTTTCCCGTGAAACCGTTACTTTTTGAACAAAATCCCCTTCAATAGGGATGCCAAAGGAAAATAAATAGCCCATATATCGAACTTGATTTTGATAGTGTAACACAAGTTCATCTTCCTTTTCATCGGCCTGTGGACTGATTTTGCAAACTCGAAAATTCTGATACTCTTTTATCAATTCATAGCCATTTTTAAGAGAATGACGATACTGGCTTTTAGTTTCTAAAATCTGTCGAACTTCAGCAAACTGAGCCTTTGTCAGATTTAAGTCTGGAAATTGATTAAGATAGTTCTGGAGCAAGATTCCTTGAGTTTGTTGAGAGTATGAAAATAGCTCATTCAAATCTTCCACATCAATTTGTTTAGAAAGCTCCGTTATGGCTACTTGGTAATCTGAAATCTCCCTTCCTAAATCTAAAAGGGCAGATTTAAGGCGAGGATTTTCTTTTTCAAGTTCTGGTAAATACCTATTCCGAATGCGATTGCGAAAATAGGTACTTTCCTGATTTGTTTGATCTTCGAAATGAGCAATTGGTAGAAAATCCTTTTTATGAAAACTCAACAAGGGACGGATGATTTCAATTCCATCAACTACTTGACTTTCTTTTATTCCTGTTAAATGACGTAGTCGACTACCTCGAATTAAGCGCATCAAAATCGTTTCAACCTGATCATCTGCATGGTGGGCAGTAACCAAGGCAATTGCTCCAACCTCTTTCATGATTTTCCTAAAAAAATCATAACGAAACTCTCGAGCACGCGCTTCTGAAAAGTCTCCTGAAAAGCTTGTGATATAAATAGGAAGTTCAGCTGCATCAGCTAACTTCCTTAGTTCATTTTCCTCCCAGTCAGACTCACTTCTCTGCTTGTGATTGACATGTGCTAAAATCAACTCAATTTCCAACTCTTTTTGGTAAGTAGACAATAGCTGGAATAAAAACATTGAATCCAGTCCACCAGATAAAGCTAACACGACTTTAGAATGTTTTTTGAAATGCTCTTTTCGGAGAAAATGATTTAAAAAATCCCGTTCCCTCATTTTAGAACCTCATAGACCTCCTTAGCTATCTTAGCAATAGTGTCATAATCAGAATTTTTGGTGAAAATAGAAAGAACGAAAGGAGAATCCGTATAGACAATGGCAGTGTCATGTTTATACTCGTCGGCATCTCCAATTTTATGAGCTACCTTAACCGAAACACCTTTTGCAATTCTTTGATTGTCAAAATCAGTCTTGCTTAGAGACTCTAGGACAAAACCATTCTGATTATAAATAGCTTCCATGACCTTTCCAGCCATTTTTGAAGAAGTCAATTTATCATTCACATCCCAATCTTCACCCATAATGGTGGACATTTTTTCTTTAAAAGCCCCGTCAGATTGATTGGTCACATAATAACCTAAAATATTATGAGCAACATTATCAGACTCTTTTGTTACCTTGGTAATTAACTGTTTGAGACTGTAATCTTTGCTGTCTTCTTTTTTAGGTAAACTACCACTACCTTCTGGTTTATAGGAGCCAGGAAAGCTATTTACTTCGGGGATATACTTGAAGCTACTGTCCAGCGTATAGTCGCCTTGATTTATCTTGTCCTGAGCATAATAAAGGTAGGCCAGTTTCAAGATACTGGCTGCATAGAGTTTGTTGTCTTCATTCACCCCAGCATCTTTACCTGTACTCAGCTGTTTAACATAAATAGAGTAATTTTCATTCTGATAGTTGTTTGATAAGATTTCTTGAACCTTCTGGATGCGATTATCCTCTTCTGAGACAAACTCTTTTGATACCCACCCAACTTGATCAATATGAAGAAATTCTTGTCCCTCAGCAAAGAGAGTTCTATCCACTTTTACGTGTTGATAAGGGGAGAGGGTAGAAGAAGTTTCTTTAGCACCATAAGGGCTGTTATAGATAACAAACCCCGGTTCCAACCATACTTGTCTATTTTGAATTTGAACATGACTTTGATCATAGACCAACCGCTTATCAGCAAGGATAAACTGGTGATTATCTAATTTAAAAACAGGAACACCTTGTCTATTCAAACGCCATTCTACGATTTTAAAGACGGTTTCAGGAGTTAATTTACCAGACTCCTTGACAAGGTCCTCATTAGCATAGACAGCTGTTTCTCCATATACCATTGGGGATTCCAGAGTTTCTTTATAGTAGAATCCATAATCAGACTCAGTTAGATAATAAATTTCTTGCGAAGAGTAAGGAAGCTGTTTTTCTGTGCTAACTACTCTTGAGTTTATGATAAAAGCAGGTAGCAATAAAACTACTAAGAACTTACGCATTCTTCTCTTCCCTTTCTTCTTGTAATCGTAATAAATGATTTTTAGCTGCTAATTCTTCTAGTTTTTCATCTGATAAACTTAGAAACTGCTCAACAACTTCTAATAAATTTTCCATGACATTACCTCGGAAGCAAATCAGGAATTGTATAAATCGCTTCTCGTTTCTTTGAGTAATAGTACTTGGCGCGTGCATATTTTGCTACATAGTCTTCATCTTTTAACTTTGCAGCGAAAGCAGATTCCTTATCCTTTTCGTCACTAAGAGTTTGGTACTGCTCTTTCAACTCTTTCAATTGCTGACGTCGTTGCAGTAACTGATCATAGCTTTGAGCCAAGTTATAAGTTGGTAAAATAAACAACAAGATCATCAAAATAAGGACCCAACCCATAAAACGATTTCGTTTTTGTCTCTCCTTCATCAGGTAACGACGACGTTGGTGTTCATTTTGAATAAAAGAATTATTCATCTGTACAATATTTTTAGACATTTTCTTCTACCCGTGTTTCACTGAGAATTTCATACATGCCTGCTGCATCTTCTTTTTTTGTACTATCTTTCATCTCTAGTACTTTAACAAGCAACAACTTATTTCCAAAGCGAATTTCAACTTGGTCATCAACTTTCAAATCCGTTGAACTTTTGGCCAAGATTCCGTTCACCTTGATTCTACCTTTATCTGCTACTTCTTTTGCGACTGTGCGGCGCTTAATAATTCGTGATACTTTTAAATACTTGTCTAATCTCATTTTTATTACCTCAAATTATTATTGTACCATTTTTATCCCTTTTATAGAAGAAAAACGTCAAAGAGAATTAGCTTCCTTTGATTCTTTTATCTCTAGTAAACTTTCTCCAAAAATCATCAGCCCTTCTAAAATTTCATAATCCTTCTTGTTTCGGATATCAAATACAACTTCCATTAATCCCTTATTCTCAGCTATGGCTGCTTTTAAGTTAGTTGCGGATAAGGCTTTAAAATAATCTTGAGCCAAGAATAGACGTTGAGTGACTTTTTCAAATTGAACTGTAATCTTATTTTCTTTTCTTTCCACACGTTCTACAAATACATTGTCCAAATATGACTTGATCAAACCAATCTCTAAAAGATAGGCCACCACATCTGGATACTCCCCAAAACGGTCCATCAACTCTTCTTGTAATTCTTCATAGTTGACACGGTTGTCAATTTGACGAATTTTCTTGTAAATTTCAATCTTATGTCGTTGATCAGAAATATAATTGTCAGGAAGATAAGCATCAATTTGTAAAATCAACTCAGCATTTCCTTTGCTTCTTTTGTTCCCATTGCCGTTACGTTTAGCAATAGCTTCCTCTAATAACTGTGAATACAATTCAAAACCAACAGAATCAATGAAACCTGATTGGGATTTTCCTAGGAGATTTCCTGCTCCACGAATCGAAAGATCTCGCATCGCAATCTTAAATCCTGAGCCTAATTCCGTAAATCCCTTAATCGCTTCTAATCTCTTTTCAGAGACTTCACTGATTGATTTTTCTGGACGATACATAAGATAGGCATAAGCAATGCGATTACTACGACCGACTCTTCCTCTTAACTGATATAAGGTTGACAAACCCATATGGTCTGCATTTTCAATAAATAAGGTATTGGCATTTGGAATATCTACCCCTGTCTCAATAATAGTAGTTGTCACCAAAATATCATATTGTCCTTCAATAAAGTCCAGTAGAGTATTTTCTAACTGAATTTCACTCATTTGTCCATGAACAAACCCAATCGAAGCTTCTGGAATCAACTCCTGTAATTCTGAAACCTTCTGGTCAATTGTGTCAACTTTGTTGTAAAGATAGTAAACTTGACCTCCACGCTCCATTTCACGCAAGACAGCATCACGAATTACACTATCATTCTTTTCCAAAACATAGGTTTGCACTGGATAACGATTGGTCGGAGGTGTTTCAATAACAGACAAATCTCGGATTCCCAACATAGACATATGGAGAGTACGAGGAATTGGCGTTGCTGTCAAGGTTAGGACATCTACTTGTTTTTTTAGTTCTTTCAAAGTTTCCTTATGCTTGACACCAAATCGTTGCTCTTCATCAATAATCATCAATCCCAAATCTGAAAATACAACATCTTTTGACAAAACACGATGCGTTCCAATCAAAATATCGACTTGACCATTCTTTAATTTTTCAAGTGTCTCTGCCTGCTCTTTTTTACTTCTAAAGCGACTCAACACATCAATATTAACTGCAAAATTTTGGAATCTCTCTTTAAAATTTGTATAGTGTTGTTGCGCTAAAACCGTCGTCGGAACTAAAACGACAACTTGTTTATGATCATTGACCGCCTTAAAGGCTGCACGCATTGCTACTTCAGTCTTTCCAAAACCAACATCTCCAACCAAAAGTCGATCCATGGGGTGAGAGTTCTGCATATCTCTCTTAATTTCCTCAATACTACGAAGTTGATCATCCGTTTCAACATAAGGGAAGGCATCATCAAAAGCATGTTGATCATCATCATCAGCTGAGAAAGAAAAACCCTTCAACTGACTACGTTCAGAATAGAGTTTGATTAAATCGTCAGCTATATCCTCTACCTGGTTCTTAACTTTTTGCTTGGCCTTTTTAAAATGACCATCATTTAATTTATTAAGTTTTGGCGCTTTACCATCACTTGAAACATATTTGGACAGCAATTGAATCTGCTCTACTGGGATGGAGATTTGATCCCCATTTTGATATTGAACACTGACATAATCACGGTGAATTCCTTTGATTTCAATTGTTTCAATGCCTAGATATTGACCAATTCCATGAATATGGTGAACAACGTAGTCCCCTTTTTCAAGTTCATTATAATCTTTTAATCGTTCTGCATTTGACGCATGTTGTCTTCTAAAACGACGTTTTAATTTCTTTTGAAAAATCTCATGTTCAGTAATCAAGAGAATTTTTTCATCTACAAAATGAAAACCATGTCTTAGATTACCCTCAATCAAGTTTACAGATTCTTTACAGATACTTGACTTATCTCTGGAATCCAATTTAATCTGGTATTCCTCTAAAACATCCTTCAATGTTTTACTTCCCATTGAATTGCTAGACTGCAGAATAATGGTGTAGTTCATTTTTTTATATCGCTCAATTTCTTCTTTAAGAAAAGAAAATTGATTAAAAAACTCTTGCATAGGATATTGATTAAATTGATAAATATGATCAAATTTGAGGTTTCCTAATCCTTTTTGGAGATTGGAGAAAAAGGTAACTGAACTTTGTTTTTTATAGGTTTGCTCTGTATCTGCAAAATACTGCATATCAGAAAATGCTTTACCATTCTGTAAATCTTCTGTAAAGTATTGCGCTAACTCTCTTTCAAAGGCTTCATACTGATTCATCAATTTTTGGTAATCATCAAAAAATACTGGTGTATCTTTTTCAATATAATCAAATATAGTCCATGTTTTATCGTAACATAAAGATAAAAACTTTCGACTATCTGAATGTACTTGTTTTTGATGAAAACTTGACAAAATTTCTTCTAGATAGGATTTCAAAATCGGCGATAGAGTCTTCGAAATTTGCTTTTCTAAAGCTGACTGACCTCGTTGATAATCCTTTTCTCTCAAAAGCAGATCACTAGCTGGAAAGATGGTGAGTTCTGTCTGATTTTCTTTTGATAGTTGTGTTTCGACTTCAAAAGTACGAATACCATCTACTTCATCACCAAAAAACTCGATTCGAAAAGGTTCTAACTGAGACATCTCAAAAATATCTAAAATATCTCCTCGAATACTAAACTCACCTTGGGTCTGTACTTGTGTAACTTTTCGATAGCCTATTTCCTTTAATTTGTGAAGAAGGTCATGTTGATTATATTCTTCACCAACTACAATCCTTATAATACTTTCTTTAAATCCAGTTGGAGAAGGTAAAATCAAGCGACTTGCTGCGATATTACAAACTAAAATCCCTTTCTTAGACGGATCACTCAAAAAACGCAAGGCCTCAACCCGCGAAATGATTTTTTCTTGCGAAGACATCAAAAATTCTACCATAGGAGAGTCATCTACCAAAAATGGGTAGACAAATTCCTCTCCTAAGAGAGAAAGAAGATCACTGATAATTCGTTCTGCTTCTCCATAAGTCGATGTCAATAATACAATCTTATTTTCTTTTTTTAGACTACTTGCAATTGCAAGAGCCTTGGTAGACGTTGATAAACCAAGTATTAGTTGTCTTTTCTTATCTATCAGATTTTGATGCCATTTTTTTATCTGATCATTTTCTGAGAATAAATCTAATAAAGTCACCATTTAGCCGTTATACCTCTGCATTGTTTTCTCAAAGTTTTTCTCTTGTAAATAGTATTTTACAGCATCGTCAACCTTGTCAATTGACTGTAAAACACCTACATAGTCTTCCTGATCAAATTTACTTAAAACATGGTGAACAACTGACATTCCATTTTTAGGTCTTCCAATACCTATTTTAACACGGTTAAATACTTGGGTTCCAATATGTTGAATAATAGACTTGATGCCATTATGGCCACCTGCTGAGCCTTTTGCTCTTAAACGAATTTTTCCAACTTCCATGTCAAGATCGTCGTAAATAACGAGTAAATCTTCAATATCTAAACCATAGTAAGTCAATAAAGCATGAACTGCTTTTCCACTTTCATTCATAAATGTTGTTGGTTTGACAAGATAAATTGTTTCTCCATTGAGGAAAAAAGATGCTAGATCAGCTTGAAATATCTTGTCATGTGTAAAGGTTACATTTTGTTTTTTGGCGATTTGGTCAATCAACATAAATCCAACGTTGTGCTTGGTTTCAAAATATTTATCCCCTGGATTTCCTAATCCTACAAGTAATTTAGTCATTTATTTTCCTTTCAAAAGCCAAAAGGGTTGGAATTTTTTTCCAACCTAATTGACACTATTTGTTAAATGTTATTAGACATTAAAGCGGAATTCCATGATATCGCCATCTTGAACGATATATTCTTTTCCTTCTTCACGCAAGCGTCCAGCTTCTTTTACAGCCTTTTCAGATCCGTATTTCACTAGATCCTCATATGACATGGTTACTGCACGAATAAAGCCTTTTTCGAAGTCAGAGTGGATGATACCAGCTGCTTGAGGAGCTTTCATACCACGCTTAAAGGTCCAAGCACGGACTTCTTTTTCACCAGCTGTAAAGTAAGTTCCAAGTCCAAGTAAGTGGTAAGCAGCTCGAGTCAATTTATCAACACCTGATTCTGTCAAACCAAGTGCTTCAAGAAACTCTTGCTTATCTTCATCATCTAACTCAGAAATTTCTTCCTCAGCACGTGCGGAAATAACTACTACTTCAGCATTCTCTGTCGCTGCAAATTCACGAATTTGTTTGACATAGTCGATAGAGTCTGGATCTGAAACGACATCCTCATCCACATTGGCAACATAAAGAACTGGTTTAGTGGTTAAAAGGAAGAGGCCTTTAACAACCTTTTGTTCCTCATCTGTGAACTCAATGGTACGAGCTGATTTTCCATCTTCAAGAACAGGCTTAATCTTTTGAAGGACGTTGAATTCTGCCACAGATTCCTTATCTTTTTGCGTGCGTGCCATCTTTTCTACACGCGCATAGCGTTTATTAACTGATTCTAAGTCAGCAAGAATCAACTCCAGGTTAATGGTATCAATATCTGCAAGTGGATCCACAAAGGCGTCTTCACGTCCTTGCTCACGCATAACATTTTCATCATCAAAAGCACGAACTACATGAACAATCGCATCTACTTCACGGATATTAGCCAAGAATTTATTTCCTAGACCTTCTCCTTTTGATGCTCCTTTTACAATCCCTGCAATATCTGTAAATTCAAAAGTTGTTGGAACTGTCTTTTTAGGAGTAATCATTTCCGTTAGTTTTTGTAGGCGTTCATCTGGAACTTCTACCATCCCAACATTTGGATCAATAGTCGCAAATGGGTAGTTTGCAGCCTCTGCTCCTGCTTTTGTAATTGCATTAAAAAGGGTTGATTTACCAACGTTTGGCAAACCAACGATACCTGCTGTTAAAGCCATAGTTTCTCATTCTCCGTTCTCATTTCAATCCCTAACATTATAACACAAAAAGGAAAAACTTGCTAACCCTCTAACTAAGAGTTCTTAGTCAATAATCTTATTCATTTTTCGTTCAAAATCATAGCGACTCATCATGACAAGGTGGTCACAATTGCTACATTTGATTTTGATATCTGCCCCTACACGTGTAATTTCCCAACGATTGGCCTTTTTACCTGTTGACTTGATGGTGCAAGCATGTGGTTTTTTCATTTCAACAAAATTTCCAACTTGATACATACTACTCTCCTTTTCTTTTTCGATTATATCATAAAAGAGGCGAGCCAAGCTCAACCTCTTTCACTTAATTTGTACGAACTGGTGTAATGAGCTGCATGAAGTCTTCGTCAGTATCTGCTGGCACAAGAGTAAATGGACGAACAGCTGAGATAAAGCTAATAGTTACCTTTTCGCTATTTAAAGCCTTGAGAGAATCAATCAAGTAAGTCGGGTTGAAACTAATAGTTAAATCATCACCAGTCACCTGCTCCGTATCGATTTCTTCGTTTACTTTACCAACTTCAGGAGAATGAACATGGGCGCTAACAACCCCACCTTTAATTTCAAGCTTCACAGTACCATTTTGAGTCGCACTTGATAAGAGACGAGCACGTTCCATTGATTGACGCAAGTTGACAACATCAAAAGTAATTGTCGTGTTAAAGTCAGTTGGAATCAAGCGATCTGTATCAGGATAGTTTCCTTCTAGGAGACGAGTGTAGAAGCTAATATTTTCGCTTCTAAAGAGGATTTGATTATTTGCAAAGAAAATCTCTACAGTTTCAATATCATCTGTAAATACCGATGAAAATTCGCGTAGAGAGCGACTAGGAATTACTACATCGAAATCATCACCAGTTTTTTCAAGAGTCAATTTTTTCTGGCTAAGGCGATGAGAGTCTGTTGCAACTGTTTTTAGTTCCTTGTGTTGGCTCAAAACAAAATGGACACCAGTTAAGATTGGACGACTTTCTTGCGTACTTGCAGCAAAAGCTGTTTCATTGATAATTTTCTTGAGCAGTTTTGTTTCAAGAATCAAAGGTGTGCTTGCTGAAATTTCTTGGATTCGTGGGTACTGTTCGCTATCTTTTCCTTTTAGAGTAATTTCTGATTTACCACTTGTTAAGACAATTTGTTTTTGTTCAATCTCTTTGAAATCAAGCGTTACATCTGGAAGACTAGATATCACATTGATAAAGAAAGAAGCTTCAAGAAGAATCGAACCTAAAGAAGTAATCAAAAGACCAGCATCTTCATTCTTTTGAGAAATGAAATTTTCAATGGAGATTTGACCATTTGATCCAATTAAAGTAATTCCTTCATTGCTAACATCAATTTTGATTGTCGATAAAATTGGAATAGCGTTTTTAGAGCTTATTGCTCGTTTTGTAGTATTTAAGGCTTGTAGAAATAAATTTTTATTGATTGAAAAATGAATCATGGATTCTCCTTTATTTATTTTTAGTATTAGAAAGTTAATAGTAATAATAGAGTCTGTGAATTCTGTGGAAAACTGGGTGCTATTTAGTAAACTTAATCTTCTAAGCTTGTTTAAAAAATGTGGATAAAAAAGATAAGAAAGGAAAAGTTATCCACAAGCTACTTAATTTTCTTTTTGATTGCTTCTATTTCTAAACGTAAATTATCGTCTTCGTCAATCAATGATTTAATTTTAGCATGGGCATGAATAACGGTGGTGTGATCCTTTCCGCCAAATTCTTTTCCGATTTTTGGAAGACTATTATCTGTCAGTTCTCTAGCTAGGTACATGGCAACTTGACGTGCTAAAACGATGTTTTGAACTCGTCTCGTACCCTTCATTTCTTTGACACTCACTCCATAAAAATTACCAACTTCAGTTTGAATTTTCTCAATTGGAATAACAAGTATCTGGCGGGCGTCTTGCTTACGTGCTCTAATAGCTTCCGCAGCAATATCAATAGTAATATCCTTAATTTTCTTCACTCTGGCAATTAAAGTGATATCATTGATTGCTCCTTCCAATTCTCGAACATTTGAATCAAATTGGCCGGCCAAATATTCCAGAGTATCACTTTGGAAATGGTAATCCAAGTGCTCTGTTTTACTTTGAAGAATGGCGATACGTGTCTCAAAGTCAGGAGGAGTGATATTTTGCGTCAATCCCCAGCTAAAGCGCGTGACAAGTCTTTCCTCAAGGCCTTCTAGGTGTTTAGGACTTCGATCACTGGTTAGGACAATCTGTTTCTGCTTATCATGAAGAGCATTGAAGGTATTGAAAAATTCTTCCTGGGTCGCGACTTTTTTGCCACTGAGAGATTGGATATCATCGATCAACAAGAGATCAAGACTACGGTAAGTCTTTTTGAACTTTTCCATTTCCCCAAGTCGTAAGTGTTCAAGAAAATCATTGATAAAGCTTTCGGCAGGAATGTACTTGACACGCGCATCAGGAATATTTTTCAAAATCTCATTTCCAATCGCATTGAGCAAGTGAGTCTTTCCAAGACCAGGTCCTCCATAGATGAAAAGAGGATTATAAGTCAGAGCTAAATCTTCAGATACAGCTAGTGCAGCAGACACCGCCCAAACATTACCATCACCTTGAATAAAGTTATCAAAGGTATATTTTTCTTTTAACCCTGTTTCGGAATAGGGAATCGTTGGTAGTGCAGGTGTGTAATCGTAAGTAGAGACACTATTCGTATCATTTACTTGAGGAGATTCTGTACTCTGAGGCTTAGTGAAAATATAGTGAGGTTTGATTTCAGAATCATAAATTTCAAAACCAGCAGCAACAATAATATCTTTTAATTGCTTTTCCCACACCATTTCCATCTCTGATCTCGGTAGAAATATAGTAGCTGTGTTTTCTTCTACTTTGATGAGTTCAGCAGGTGTAGCATAGAAATCATACATAGATCGAGTCAATCTTTCTTGAGCAAATTCTAAAATACGATTCCAAAATTGCTTTTCTTTCAACTATTTTTCCTCCTTTACTATGATTTTAGTAGTTTAGTGCTAGACTTATTTTACCATAGATAGTAGGATTTTTCCACAGATTGGGGAAAAGAATCCACAATGTTAGCAGTATTTATCCACAGGTTGGGGATAAATAGAAAAATCCTTGATTTAGTAGGCTTTTTGATAAAAAAATTAGTGGATAAATTTGTGGGTTGAGAAAATAAAAGAACAGCCTTATTTCAGGCTGTTAATAATTCTATCGTATTCTTCTTGACTTGAAAAGGAGATAATAATCTTTCCAGTATCTTTTTTTGAAAGTTTAATTTCTACACTTAAACCGAGTATTTTTTTTAATTTATCTTCTTCATCTTTGATGAAAGAATCACTTTTTTTCTGCTTCTTGTGTTTTTTCTCTGTAAGAAGTGCTTCTAACTTTCTCACAGAAATATCTTCATTTTTGATTAGTTGGAAGAAATATTCTTGCTGCTTTTTATCCAAACCAACTAGTGAACGTGCATGCGCTTGAGAAATTTTTCCATTTTCTACTTCAGCTAAGATATATTCTGGTAGGGAAAGTAAACGAATAAAATTAGTGATATAAGGACGAGATTTCCCCATTTTATCTGCTATTTCAGTGTGAGTAAATCCTTTTTCTACTAAAGATTCATAGGCGCGTGCTTCTTCAACAGGATTTAAATTTTCTCTCTGCAAATTCTCAATGATTGACTGGATCATCATTTCCTGATCTGAGAGGTGCTTTACAACGGCTGGAATAGAGGTCAGACCAGCCAAGAGAGAAGCCCGATATCGTCTCTCTCCTGCAAGGATTTCATAACCAATTACAGGAGATTGACGAACGATGATTGGTTGGATGAGCCCATTTTCTTTGATTGACTGAGCTAATTCTTTTAATTTTTCTACATCAAATTCTTTCCGAGGTTGGTAAGGATTCTTTTGTATTTCAGAGATAGAAATCATTTCAAATTTTTCCATGATTCTACACTAACATATCTTTTACTTTCTGTAAAGTTTTCTTTACACTGATGTCAATTAAGACTCTAAATCACCAGAATTCTTATCTAGTTTAATTGAGGTTGTTTCCTCCTTACCGTTACGGTAGTAGGTTACTTTGATAGTATCTCCAATAGCATGATTGTAAAGAGCATGTTGTAGGTCTGTTGATGAGGCAATCTCTTTGTCGTCAACTTTGGTAATGACATCGTATTTTTGAAGATGTCCATTTGCTGGCATATTGTTTTGAACAGATCGAACAACTACACCTGAAGTGAGGCTACTTGGAATGTTAAGTTTTCTAAGATCACTAGCTCCAACATTTGACAGATTGACCATTTGAATTCCAAGAGCTGGACGAGTCACTTTACCATTACTTTCAAGCTGTTTAATGATATTTTGTGCATCGTTTGAAGGAATTGCAAAACCAAGACCTTCTACAGATGTTCCACCATTACTTGCAATTTTACTTGATGTAATACCAATTACTTGTCCTTGAATGTTTACAAGTGGACCACCAGAGTTACCAGGGTTAATAGCCGTATCTGTTTGAATGGCTTTTGTTGAAATAGCTTGACCATCTTCAGATTTTAGAGAAACATTTCGATTAAGACTTGAGATGATTCCCTGTGTAACTGTATTAGCATATTCTGAACCTAGAGGACTACCAATAGCAATCGCTGTTTCTCCAACACTAAGTTGGCTTGAATCCCCAAATTCTGCTACTGTTGTAACTTTTTCTGAAGAAATTTTAACGACAGCAATATCAGAGAAAGTATCAGATCCGACAATTTCACCAGGAACCTTGGTACCATCTGCCAAGCGAATATCAACTTTTGAAGCTCCATTGATAACGTGAGTATTAGTTACAAGATAGGCATCTTTATCATCTTTTTTATAGATAACACCTGATCCCTCACTCGCGATTTGTTGATTGTCTGAATCAGAATTAGTTTCATCACCATTAAATACACTACTTTGTCTACTGCTAGAAGAAGAATAAGTAATGATTGAGACAACAGCATCCTTAACTTTATTTACTGCTTGAGTGGTTGAATTTTCATTCTTATATGATGTTTGAGTGACAGTGCCAGAATTATTATTCGTAGCTTGATTTCCTTGTTTTTGATAAAGTTGTAATGTTACGAAACTTCCTAAGGCACCACTTAAAAATCCGATTAGAATGATTACAAGAACTTTAACTCCTTTTTTGTAAAATTTTTGTAAGTGTTTCATAAACGCCTCCGTTTGTTATTTATTTACTCAGATTATAAACCTATTAACTTAATCCAAACTTAAAAGCTTAAAGTTTTACACAAGTTGTGGATAACTCGCTTTATTCTGTGAATTTGCTAGAAATTTAGGATGATTTTTATGTGTATAAGATGTGAAATGAAGTGTGGATATGATAGAATAGAAGAATGAAAATAAAAATTGTAACAGTAGGAAAATTAAAAGAAAAATACCTTAAAGATGGAATTGCTGAATATACCAAACGAATTTCACGTTTCGCAAAATTAGAAATGATTGAGCTCACTGATGAGAAGACACCTGACAAAGCCAGTGAATTAGAAAATCAAAAAATCTTGGAAACAGAAGGTGAAAGAATTCTTTCTAAGGTTGGAGAAAGAGACTTTGTCGTTGTACTAGCCATTGAAGGAAAAACACTCTCCTCAGAGGAATTTAGTAAGCAACTAGAGCAAGCTTCTATCAAAGGATATTCAACGCTTACTTTTATCATTGGAGGAAGTTTGGGTCTAGCTCCTGTTGTAAAAAATAGGGCCAATCTTTCTGTCAGTTTTGGACGTCTGACATTACCACATCAATTAATGAGATTGGTTTTAGTTGAACAAATTTACCGTGCTTTTACAATTCAGCAGGGTTCTCCTTACCACAAATAGAAGATTGACTTAGCTCTTGTTTTTTGATAGAATGGTCATGTTAGGTCTCATAGCTCAGCTGGATAGAGCATTCGCCTTCTAAGCGAACGGTCGCAGGTTCGAATCCTGCTGGGATCAATTTTAGATGCGAAGCTGGGATTTATCCCAGCTTTTTTCTTAAAAAAGTGCGTTTCAGGTGCAAAAATGTACAGTTGGGAAGAATTTTTTCTTACATGGTCTTCATTTTGTATAATAGGTGTGTAAGTTAACTTACAAGAAAAAATAATACAGGAGATTTCATTATGAAAAATACAGTAAAGTTGGAACAATTTAAAGAGGTAACAGAGGCAGAATTGCAGGAGATTCGAGGTGGAGATAAAAGACTACCTTACTTTTTTAAACATCTTTTTTCAAATAGGACAAAGTAATAATATTATAGGGTGATAGGATGAGTTTATTAGGATTTGGAATAGTTATTCTTCATATTTTTATTTTAACAATAAGCTATGAATTAATTTGTAAAGTAACTAAAAAAGAAAGATATTTATTTATAGCTTGTATATTTGTATATCAGTCTGTAGCTGAATTTTTCTTTGACTTTATTTCATTAGCTGGGTTAGGGATTGAAAAATTTATATTTCCTTTTATTCTATATACTTCTATATTAGCTATAAAGAAGTATGATAAGCATAAAGGAATGTTTATCAGTTTACTATTGTCTTTATTATATCATAGTACACATACTTTTTTATCAGTAACCCTATCCTCTATAACAGGTGATGCTTTTGTGATAGAACATGAAGTGATGTTTTATTTAGGAGTACTATTACTAACATATTTTATTATTAAAAAAATTATTACTTATTTCCACTTAGAACTTACCTATTTTGATAAAGATTATCTGTACCCTTTTTTAAAAAAAGTAATAGTTGCTTTCTTTGGTTTGCATATCTTATTGTTTATTTCAGATATAGTAAGTACAACTCATCATTTAAATAGCTTCGGAAGTATTTTATCAACCATTGTTTTTATTTGCTTGTTATTGATTTTCTTTGCAATGAATTCTCACAAGGTTCAAATTGAAAAAGAGATTGCTCTAAAACAAAAGAAATTTGAACAAAAACATTTACAGACTTATACTGATGAAATTGTGGAGTTGTATAATGAAATTCGAGGTTTTCGTCATGATTATGCAGGGATGCTTGTCAGCATGCAAATGGCGATTGACAGTGGAGATTTACAAGAAATTAACAGGATTTACAATGAAGTCCTAGTAAAAGCAAATCAGAAATTGAGGTCAGAAAAATATACTTACTTTGATTTAAATAATATAGAAGATTCTGCTTTACGAAGTTTAATTGCTCAATCGATTGTCTATGCACGAAAAAATGATGTAGAGTTTACATTGGAAGTAAAGGATATCATTACTAGACTGTCAATAGATTTACTTGATCTTGTTCGTATCATGAGCATTTTATTAAATAATGCTGTTGAAGGTGCTGCAGATAGTTATTTGAAACAAATGGAAGTTGCAGTCATTAAAATGGATTTTGAAACAGTTATAGTTATCCAGAATTCATGCAAAATCACTATGACGCCTTCAGAGGACCTATTTGCCTTAGGTTTCTCTACCAAGGGAAGAAATAGAGGTCTAGGACTTAATAATGTCAAAGAGATTTTAGATAAGTATGACAACATTATTTTAGAAACAGAGATGGAAGACAACACATTTAGACAAATTATTAGATTTAAGAGGGAATTTGAATGAAAGTATTAATTTTAGAAGATGTTATTGAACATCAAGTGAGACTAGAGAGAATATTAAATGAAATCTCGGAAGAATCGAATATTCCTATTTCATATAAGACAACAGGAAAAGTTCGTGAGTTTAAGGAATATATCGAAAATGATGAAGTAAACCAGCTTTATTTCCTAGATATCGATATTCATGGAATCGAGAAAAAAGGCTTTGAAGTGGCTCAGTTTATCCGTCATCACAATCCTTATGCTATTATTGTCTTTATTACCAGTCGATCTGAATTTGCTACCTTAACGTACAAATACCAGGTATCAGCCCTAGATTTTGTTGATAAAGATATCAATGATGAATTGTTCAAAAAACGCATCGAGCAGAGTATTTTTTACACTAAGAGCATGTTGCTTGAAAACGAAGATGTTGTAGACTATTTTGATTACAACTATAAAGGAAATGATTTGAAAATTCCTTACCATGACATTTTGTATATCGAAACCACAGGAGTTTCTCATAAACTTCGGATTATTGGTAAGAATTTTGCAAAAGAGTTCTACGGGACTATGACAGATATTCAGGAAAAGGACAAACATACCCAGCGATTTTATTGCTCCCATAAATCTTTCCTTGTCAATGTGGGAAATGTGAGAGAAATTGATCGAAAGAACTTAGAAGTTGTCTTTTATGAAGATCATCGTTGCCCGATTACCCGTTTAAAAGTCCGCAAACTAAAAGATATTCTAGAGAAAAAAAACTAAAAAGTGATTGACAATTAGTAAGAAATTGATATAATGGTTATATCTGCTACAGATAGATGGTCCGTTGGTCAAGGGGTTAAGACACCGCCTTTTCACGGCGGTAACACGGGTTCGAATCCCGTACGGACTATTTTATCCGCCATAGCTCAGTTGGTAGTAGCGCATGACTGTTAATCATGATGTCGTAGGTTCGAGTCCTACTGGCGGAGTCAGATAAAAAGAACACTATTGGTGTTCTTTTTTTAGTTTATATCACCTAACATTTTCATAAGGAAGTCTGTCATTTCTTGCGGACTTTCTTTTTTTCCGTGAGCAATCCAAGTCTGGCAAACACCAAAAAGGGCATTTGTTAGATAAATGCTACTGTATTCTAATTCAATTGGATTGAGTTGTAGTTTCATAAAGCGTTTCTGAAGGTCGGTGCTAAGCATAATGTGAAGCTTATTTCTCAAGAAATTTTGGATTTCTTTTGTCCCATTTTCAGATAAGAGTGCAGCTAATAGTGGTTCAGACTCTAAATATTCAAATACTTCTAAAATAGCATCTCTTTTGTGATGAGCATGTTTTTGGAAAATATACTCAAAGGTATGAAATAGCTTACTTTGGTAGAGTTCAATCATATCATACTTATCCTTGTAGTGAGTGTAAAAGCTGGAACGACTAATTCCGGCTTTTTCTGCTAACTTGACAGTAGAAATTTGATCAAAGGGTTGGTCCATCAATAATTGAACCATAGCATTTTCGATAATTCGTTTTGTTTTTAACCGTTTGTTACTTTCTTTCATAATTCCTTCTCGTACACAAAAATAGACTATATGTCTAAAAAAGTATTTTTCACCTTGTAATTTAGATTTTTTTCTGTATAATCTATTATATCAAAATTTTAGACAATATGTTTAAAAAAGGAGGAAATATGTTTAAAGAATGGAAAGCAATATTTATAAAACCGACCTTTATCATTGTAATGATAGGGATTTCTCTCATTCCAGCTTTATACAACATTATATTTTTATCATCCATGTGGGATCCATATGGTCAATTGTCAGAGTTACCTGTAGCAGTTGTCAATAAAGATAAGGAAGCTTCTTATAATGGACAGACAATGACAATAGGTGAAGACATGGTGTCTAATTTAAAAGAAAATAAGTCTTTAGATTTTCATTTTGTTAATGAAGAGGAAGGAAAAAAAGGGCTAGAAGATGGTGATTACTACATGGTAGTGACTTTACCAAGTGACCTATCTGAAAAAGTGACCTCTATCCTAACGAATCATCCTGAACAAATGCAGATTGATTATCAGACGTCAAGTGGTCATAGCTTTATTGCAAGTAAGATGAGTGATTCTGCAATGACACAATTAAAACAAACCGTCTCTACGAATGTAACTGAAACATACACTAAGGCTTTATTTCAAAAAATGAATGATTTGAAGTCTGGAATAAATAAAGCAGCCGATGGAAGTGAACAATTGGCTAATGGAGCCAATCAGTTGGTAACGGGAAGTCAAACGTTGACGACAAATCTTAATACTCTAGCTAATTCAACTGTAACTTTTTCAAATGGAGCGGATCAATTTACAAAAGGCTTATCTAGCTATGTGTCTGCTATAGAGCAATTACATATTGGTTTAGTAACTTTTAATAGTGGTTTACAAAGTTATACAAATGCTGTCTCACAAGTTGACACTGGACTTGGTCAATTAGCTTCAAAAACTCCTGAGTTGGTGACAGGTGTAAATGAGCTAAATACAGGTATAAAGTCTTATACAGGTGGCGTTTCACAACTGGATACAGGTCTCAATCAATTTTCAGTTGGTGTAAATGCATATACAAGTAGTGTGAAAGAACTTTCTAACGGAACAAGTCAATTATCCAATCAATCAGATACACTAAGAGATGGAATGGAGCAATTAAATACTGGTATTAAAGAAATTTCAAATCAACTGAATTCCTCATCTCAACAGAATGAACAAATAACTCAATTAGCAACTAGTCTAGGAGAACTAAATAAAACACTACAAGCTCTTACAATATCAGATAATACTCAACTGAAAAGTGCATTGTCAGAAGCTTTGCCAAATCTAACAACTCTTGCACAGGATATTGTGACCAAAAGTCAGGCAGAACAAGAGAAAACTCTTACTAACCTTCAATCAACAGCTACTTATCAATCTCTTACAGAGGAACAAAAGAAAGAACTGACAGAAGCTATTTCTAAAAATTCTAATTCTACTATTGAGTCAGCAAAAACAATTTTAACGACAGTAGGAGGATTGAAAGAAAGTATAGAGAATTCAGAACAACAAGTATCTAATCTATCTGATGTGCAGACGAAAGCAAATCAACTCTTACCTGCAGCATCTAGCTCCTTGACAACATTGTCAAATGGATTTACAAAATTTCAAACTGCTGTAGATAATCAGTTAGTTCCTGGAAGTCAGTCAATTGAAAAAGGAGTTGTAAACTATACTAAAGGACTGGATACTATTTCTATAGGTGCTAATCAACTAAGTGAAAAGAATGCAAGTTTAACAACTAGTCTGGATCAATTAGTTTCTGGATCAAGTAAGTTGACAGAAAATACATCAAGCTTGACAGCTGGAGTAGATGCGTTAGCTGGAAAAGCTCCAGAATTAGTATCAGGTATAGAAAGCTTGTCAACTGGTTCTGCTCAATTGAATAATAAGAGCCCAGAGCTGATAGCAGGTATTACTAAATTACAATTTGGCTCTGGTCAATTAACAGACAAATCAACACAGTTACTTTCTGCAGCATCCCAACTAGGAAGTGGTGCTATGAAGATTGCAGATGGTGCTGGAAAACTAGCAGAAGGTGGAACAACCTTAACCTCTAGTCTTGAAGATTTACAGATAGAAGTTGATTCATTAGGACAAGGATTAGGCAATGCTAACAATCAACTCAAATCAGCTTCAACAGAATCTGAAAATGCAGAAACATTATCTGATCCTCTAGTTCTCTCAAAAACAGACAATGATCAAGTTCCTGTAAATGGGATTGCCATGGCTCCTTATATGATATCAGTTGCTCTTTTTGTTGCTGCTATATCTACTAATATGATTTTTACTAAGTTGCCTTCTGGACGTCATCCAGAGAGCCGCTGGGCTTGGTTGAAGTCTCGCTCTGAAATAAATGGGATTATCGCTGTCTTAGCAGGTGTTTTAGTTTATGGAGGTGTCCGTCTTATTGGATTGACTGCGAACCATGAGATGAGGACCTTGATTCTAATTATAATCACAAGTTTAGCTTTCATGTCTATGGTGACAGCTTTAACAACTTGGAATAGCCGTATTGGAGCTTTCTTCTCTCTTATTTTACTTTTATTACAGTTAGCATCAAGTGCAGGGACCTATCCTCTAGCTTTGACAAATGATTTCTTTAAAGGTGTCAATCCTTGGTTACCAATGAGTTACTCTGTATCAGGTTTACGACAAACAATCTCTATGACAGGAAATATTCATCACCAAGTAATTTTCCTTATTATAACACTAGCTTTCTTTACTGCTTTAGGCATGCTAGCTTATCAACCTAAGAAAATGGAAGAAGATTAAAAAGATTGACCAAAGAATTGGTCAATCTTTTTCTGTCTTAGATAAATTTCGTCTGTGATTATAGATCCCAAAAAGAAGAAGGGCAGTTACTGAGCAGGCTGCTCCAATAACAAAACCATTGGGGATAAAGGAAAGTGTAATGGTGCCTTTTCCCTTTGGAACATCAACTTTCATAAAACCGGTTTGAGCCTGCTTGATTTCAAGTTTTTTCCCATCTTGGTATGCAGACCAACCTTTGTCATAAGGAATTGTGAAGAAAATAGAGGTATCTTGTTTTACTTCATATGCAGCAAAGACTTTATTTTTAGAGGTGGATACTTCTACAGGTTGTTCTTTAATCTTTTGAATTGCCTCAGTAAGAGACTGAGTATCTAAACGATAGAAGGTCGGAGATTCAAATGACACCTGAGAATTCCCAGGGAAACTAACACTGATATTGAAAGTTTTTTGTTCTTCAGTATAACCCAAATTAAAGAAATTAAATGCATTGTCAGTTGTAAAAGTCTTCTTTTCACCGTTGACAAGGATATCAACTTTCTTTTGCTTATCGTTTGTAAAATGAAGATTTGAAAAAGAGAGATATACTTGACTATTTTGAGGAACCTCAATTTGATAATCAATCTTTGCATCTTCATTCGCAGAACCTGTGATGCTGGTTAAACCTTCAGAATTATCTGTTTTATCATATGTTATTTGGGAGAAGTAATCTAAGTTGAGATTAGCAAGCTGGTTTATAAATAAAGCCTGATTATCTAGAGTGTGATTGTTAAAGTTTACATCAGTGTAAATAGATTGAGTGGCAAAGGAAATGGGTAAAGAGAGTTGATTTTTATATAAGGTTAAATGATCCTTTTGATAAATCTCTTGAAAGCCATACTTATCAAGTGAAGTTTCAGAAATATTGTACTGGATTCCAAATAAACTGTCTGCTAAAAGGCTGTTATTTGCATAACGGAGATTGAGGTTGGTTCCAGAGGATTTGAATCCCAGTTTATCTAAACTAGTGCTAGCTGAGCGATTTCGTACAGACGAAAATTGAGAGATTCCATTGTAGTTAAATTTCATACTGTCATTTCCAGTCTGAATTTGCAGTTTTTCAGTACGTGTAAATGGATTGTCAATTTGGGTTAGAATGGATTCCATAGCGGTGATATCTCTATTATAGGCGTTACGAGAAGCAAAGGCCCATTCTTTAGCTATTCCTTCCATTTGAGATGAAGCATTTAAGCTTATCTCAGCTGTTATAAATAAAGACAAGAGAATTGCAAATAGATTTATAGAGATAAATTTTCTAATGACTGCAAGAAGTAAAAGAGCATAAACTAGTAGAAATTCAAGAGTGAGCAGGATATTCAAATCAGTTAAAAAAGAATAGTGTGATTTAAAATAGACAGTGGCCAAAAATCCTGTTAGTACAAGAAAAAGTGAGACAAATAGATTCCATAGCTTCAGTTCTTTCAGACGATTTAAGACTTCTGCTCCAGTATAAATTAACAGAGTAGAAAAAATCCAAGCATAGCGATGTAAAAACATATTTGGGGTATGCATCCCTTGCCAAAATAAATCGAGGGCCTCTATATAAAAGCTTGTTATTAAAAAAGTGAAAAAAATTGCATAGGTAAGTTTCACGTGAAACCTTATGGATTTTATTGTGAAAAATAGAATGGTCAAAATAAAAGGGAGTAATCCAACAAAAATCATTGGTATAGATCCATACTTAGTTGTATCAAAAGATCCAATGAATTGTTTTGCGAAAATATCCAGATACCAGCTACTATCTGTCTTTAATTTTGTGATGGTAGTCAACTTCTCACCATGAGTTTGTAAATCAAACAGTGTAGGAAGAGTCATAATCAAACTAGCCATTCCTGCTAAAAAGGAGGTAACAACAAAATCAAGAAAAGATGATTTTCGAGTTTTAAAGTCCCAAGAAATTTGACAGAGATACCAGAAAATAAGAAACAATGCTGTCATATACCCAAAATAATAATTTTGAATAAATAAGATTGACAAACTTGTAAAGTATAGTAGGCGTTTCTTTTGTGTTATAAGTAGGTGTAAACCAGTTATAATTAAAGGAATCAAGATAAAAACATCTAGCCAAGTTTTTATCTCTAACTGACTGACAGTGAAGCTCATTAAAGCATAGGAAGTAGATAAGGCAAGTTTTAAAAATTTTGGGATATCTTTAAATAATCTAGTCAAACTAAAGAAGGTTGACAGACCAATCAATCCAAATTTTAAGAGAGTGGTCAGATAGACAGCATCTGGCATATTTGACAGATTAAAAAAGTAAACCAGAGGTGAGAGAAAACTACCCAAGTAATAACTAGATAGAGCATAGAAATTCAGTCCGAGGCCACTTGTAAAGGTGTAAAACAAACTGCCATTTCCATGTAGGATGTTTCGTAAAGCCACATCGAAAATAACGTATTGATGGAAACCATCTCCTAATAGTGGAGATGTATCGCTATTCCAATAGATACCTTGAGTTAGGTATACTCCTGTCATAATCGCTACAGGAATGATGAAAGAAACAAAATAGGTCCAATATGTTTTAAAAAATGATTTCATGTTACCTCGTAGAATGATAGAAAACTCAGTTGGTTAATCCAACTGAGTTTTGAAGTCTTATTTAGTCTTTCCAAAGTTCTTTAACTTTTGCTTGTACTTCTGCATTCTCTAAGAATTCATCATAGGTTTCATCAATACGATCGATGACGCCATTCTTAGACAAAACAATGATGTGGTTTGCCAAAGTTTGGATAAACTCGTGGTCATGACTGGCAAAGATGATTGATTCTTTAAAGTTTTTCAATCCATCGTTCAAGCTTGAGATAGATTCCAAATCTAAGTGATTAGTTGGATCATCAAGTACAAGTACATTTGATTTCAGAAGCATGAGTTTTGAAAGCATGACACGTACTTTTTCTCCCCCTGACAAGACGTTTACAGGTTTGTTAACTTCATCTCCAGAAAAGAGCATACGACCAAGGAAACCACGTAGGAAGGTATTGTCATCTTCTTCTTTACTTGCAAATTGACGCAACCAGTCAAGGATTGACTCTCCTCCTGCAAAATCAGCCGAGTTGTCTTTTGGCAAGTAAGAACGGCTAGTAGTAACTCCCCACTTGACAGTTCCTTCATAGTCGATGTCACCCATAATTGCACGAATTAATGCAGTCGTTTGGATGTCATTTTGTCCAATAAGAGCTGTCTTATCACCTGGACGCAAGATGAAACTAATATTGTCTAGGATAGTTTCGCCATCAATCTTTACAGTTAGATTTTCTACTGTCAAGAGATCATTACCAATCTCACGTTCTGCTTTAAAGTTGATAAATGGGTATTTACGACTAGATGGCACAATCTCTTCTAGTTCAATCTTGTCAAGCATTTTTTTACGAGACGTTGCTTGTCTTGACTTAGAAGCGTTGGCAGAGAAGCGAGCAACGAATTCTTGCAATTGCTTAATTTTTTCTTCTGCCTTAGCATTACGGTCTGCTAGCAATTTAGCAGCAAGCTCAGAAGATTCCTTCCAGAAGTCATAGTTTCCAACATAGAGTTTGATTTTTCCAAAGTCAAGGTCGGCCATATGAGTACATACTTTGTTTAAGAAGTGACGGTCATGGGATACAACGATAACGGTGTTATCAAAGTCAATCAAGAAGTCTTCTAACCAAGTAATAGACTGGATATCTAAACCGTTGGTTGGCTCGTCCAAGAGAAGAACATCTGGTTTACCAAAAAGTGCTTTAGCAAGGAGAACCTTCACTTTTTCACCATTGGCTAATTCGCTCATGTTTTGATAGTGCAATTCTTCTGGAATATTAAGATTTTGAAGTAGTTGAGACGCCTCACTCTCTGCCTCCCAACCTCCAAGTTCGGCAAATTCACCTTCGAGTTCGGCAGCACGCACACCATCTTCATCTGAAAAATCTTCCTTCATGTAAATGGCATCTTTTTCTTTCATGATGTTGTAAAGTTTTTCATTTCCCATAATGACGACATCAATAACTCGCTCGTCTTCATAGTCAAAATGATTTTGACGGAGAACAGAGAGACGTTCATCTGGACCAAGAGAGATGTGACCAGTTGTTGGCTCGATATCACCAGCTAAGATTTTTAAGAATGTAGACTTCCCAGCACCATTAGCACCAATTAATCCGTATGTATTTCCTTCTGTAAATTTGATATTGACATCATCAAAAAGTTTGCGATCACTAAAACGTAGTGAAACATCAGATACTGTAAGCAATGTTTTTCTCCTATATTTGTAATATATTTATTCTACTAGAAAAGAGAAAAATATTCAAATTTTTCTTTGTCAATTTTATATCAACTAAATTTACAGTTTTGTTTACAGTGTATTGGCTATTTGATTTAAAAAATTTTCTGTTATTTTAACAAAAAAATGCTATAATTGAAGAGACCATTTCGAAGGAGAAAAAAATGACGAAACCCATTATTTTAACAGGAGATCGCCCAACAGGAAAATTGCATATTGGACATTATGTTGGGAGTCTTAAAAATAGAGTATTACTGCAGGAAGAAGACAAGTATGAGATGTTTGTTTTTTTGGCGGACCAACAAGCATTGACAGATCACGCCAAAGACCCTCAAACGATTGTAGAATCGATTGGGAATGTTGCCTTAGATTACTTAGCAGTTGGATTAAATCCAAGTAAATCAACTATCTTTATTCAAAGCCAGATTCCAGAGTTGGCTGAGCTGTCTATGTACTATATGAATTTGGTGTCACTAGCTCGTTTGGAACGGAATCCGACAGTAAAAACAGAGATTGCTCAAAAAGGGTTTGGAGAAAGTATTCCGACAGGATTTTTGGTTTATCCTATTGCGCAAGCAGCAGATATTACTGCCTTCAAGGCTAATTATGTTCCTGTTGGAACAGATCAGAAACCAATGATTGAGCAGACCCGCGAGATTGTTCGTTCTTTTAACAACGCATATAACTGTGATGTCTTAGTGGAACCAGAAGGTATTTATCCAGAAAATGAGAGAGCAGGACGTTTGCCTGGTTTAGATGGAAATGCTAAAATGTCTAAATCCCTTAATAATGGTATTTATCTAGCAGATGATGCGGATACATTGCGTAAAAAAGTCATGAGTATGTATACTGATCCGAATCATATTCGAGTGGAGGATCCAGGTAAGATTGAAGGAAATATGGTTTTCCATTATCTAGATGTGTTTGGTCGTCCAGAAGATGCTCAAGAAATTGTGAATATGAAAGAGCATTATCAACGTGGAGGTCTTGGTGATGTAAAAACGAAACGTTATCTACTTGAAATATTAGAACGCGAACTTGGTCCTATTCGTGAGCGCCGTATTGAATTTGCTAAGGATATGGGAGAAGTGTACAATATGCTTCAAAAAGGTAGTGAGAAAGCGCGTGAGGTTGCGGGGCAAACTTTATCTGAAGTTAAGAAAGCAATGGGACTAAATTATTTTAAATAATGGATAAAATATGAATCGTAAAACTATCTCTTCCATAGGATCATAGGGATAGTTTTTTTATGATTTCTACCATAAATATAATTGACAAATTTTCATAGAATGGTATGATAGATACAATACAAAAAGAGTCAAGCTCAAAAAGAAAGAAAAGAGGAAACTTCAATGTCTAATTGGGATACTAAATTTTTAAAAAAAGGTTTTACCTTTGATGATGTATTGCTCATTCCAGCAGAAAGTCATGTGTTGCCTAATGATGCAGATTTAACAACAAAATTGGCAGATAATCTGACTTTAAATATCCCAATTATAACAGCCGCCATGGATACAGTCACAGAAAGTCAAATGGCTATTGCTATTGCTCGTGCGGGTGGTCTTGGAGTAATCCATAAAAATATGTCTATTGCGCAACAGGCGGATGAAGTTCGCAAGGTAAAACGTTCTGAAAATGGTGTTATTATTGATCCATTCTTCTTGACTCCAGAACATACCATTGCTGAGGCAGACGAACTGATGGGACGTTACCGTATCAGTGGTGTTCCAGTTGTAGAAACACTTGAAAATCGTAAATTGGTTGGTATTCTAACAAACCGAGATCTTCGATTTATTTCAGATTACAATCAACCAATCTCAAACCATATGACCAGTGAAAATCTTGTTACTGCTCCTGTGGGTACAGATCTTGCAACAGCTGAACATATTCTTCAAGAACACCGTATTGAAAAACTTCCATTGGTTGACGAAGAAGGTCGTCTTTCTGGCTTGATTACTATTAAGGATATTGAAAAAGTTATTGAGTTTCCAAATGCTGCCAAAGATGAATTTGGTCGTCTTCTAGTTGCTGGTGCGGTGGGTGTCACTTCAGATACATTTGAACGTGCAGAGGCTCTCTTTGAAGCAGGGGCTGACGCAATTGTTATTGATACTGCACATGGTCACTCTGCTGGGGTTCTACGTAAAATTGCTGAAATTCGTGCTCACTTCCCAGATCGCACTTTGATTGCTGGTAATATTGCAACTGCAGAAGGTGCGCGTGCTCTTTATGATGCGGGTGTGGATGTTGTCAAAGTTGGGATTGGACCAGGTTCTATCTGTACTACTCGTGTGATTGCAGGTGTGGGTGTCCCACAAGTGACAGCAATTTATGATGCGGCAGCAGTTGCGCGCGAATATGGAAAAACGATTATTGCTGATGGTGGAATCAAGTATTCTGGAGATATTGTAAAAGCCCTTGCTGCAGGTGGAAATGCAGTTATGCTTGGTTCAATGTTTGCTGGAACAGATGAAGCACCAGGTGAAACTGAAATTTTCCAAGGACGTAAGTTTAAGACTTACCGTGGTATGGGATCAATCGCTGCAATGAAGAAAGGTTCAAGCGACCGTTACTTCCAAGGTTCTGTCAATGAAGCAAACAAACTCGTTCCAGAAGGAATTGAAGGCCGTGTTGCCTATAAAGGCGCAGCAGCTGATATTGTCTTCCAAATGCTTGGTGGTATTCGCTCTGGTATGGGTTACTGTGGTGCAGCTAACCTTAAAGAATTGCACGACAACGCTCAATTTATTGAAATGTCTGGGGCTGGTCTAAAAGAAAGCCATCCTCATGATGTACAAATTACTAATGAAGCACCAAACTACTCCATGTAAGAAGTAAAAAAGAACTCCTGAAATCCAGGAGTTCTTTTTGTTTACATAGTTGTCAATTTTGATTTACAGATATTCTACCGTTTTGGATGTTGAAAATACTAAGGTTTTCTGGCAAGTTTTGTAAGTGGTCTAAACTTGTTGTTGTAATAAAGGTTTGGATAGATTGAGAAATGGTTTCTAGTAATTTTAGTTGCCGTGTATTGTCAAGTTCGCTCATAACATCATCAAGCAGTAGTATCGGAGACTCATTGGTAATAGTTTCCATTAGCTCAATCTCTGCTAGTTTGACAGAAAGTACAAGACTACGATGTTGACCTTGACTTCCAAAACTAGCATCCATAGCATTGATATAGAAAGTAATGTCATCTCGATGAGGGCCGACACCAGTATTCTTTTTGAACAAATCTCTTGATCTGCTTTTCTCTAAAGCCATTTTAAAAGAACTTGTTAGCTGTTCTTCATCAATGAAGTTGACAGATGATTGATAAGATATTGACAACTCTTCTAATTTATTTGAAATCTCTAAGTGTTTTTTTTGACCAAATTTCTCTAGGTCTTTAATGAATTTTATCCGATGCCTTATGACGCGACATCCATATTCTACTAACTGATCATCTAAGACTGACAGAAATGTTTCATCAATCTTCTGGCTGGATTTTAGGTAAGTATTTCTTTGCTTGAGTATATGGTTATAGTTTGACAAGTCTGACAAGTAGATTGGTTTAATTTGTCCCAGTTCGATGTCTATAAACTTTCGACGGACAGAAGGCGCTCCTTTAATTAGTTGGAGATCTTCAGGTGCGAAGAGGACAACATTCATATGTCCAATGTAGTCTGATAGGCGAGCTTGTTTTAAGTGATTGACCTTAGTCACACGCCCTTTTGGTGTTAAATCAATTTCTAGAGGGATAGAGCTTGTTTTTTTCTGTAGCAAGCCAGAAAGACGGAGTTGCTCGTTATCAAAATGAATGAGATTTTTATCTGTACGAGTCCGATGACTACGTGTCAAGGCCAAGAAATAGATTGCCTCTAGAATATTGGTTTTTCCTTGTGCATTTTGACCTAGAAAGACATTTAATTTTGGATTGAAATCAATTTTTGCCTCTTTGTAGTTTCGAAAGGTTTTAATTGTTAAATGTTGGAGCCACATGGTTATCTTCCTGGAAAACGTGGAACTTGTTTGGTTTTAGGTGATGAAGAAGTTTTTTGTTTTTCTTTCTTGACACCTTTATTCATCTCTTTGACAAGTTTAGCAATTCGCTCTTTCTCAATCTTATCTGCTTGATACTCTTCTTGCTCTTTTAAACTTGGTTTTGTCAAGGTGATGTCAATCTTTAAATCGGGAATGTCAATCGTATCTCCAATACGGATTTTTTTCCCACGTCTACTTTCTAACTCACCATTAAAATAAACTTGATGATCTATTAAAAAGGATTTGATAGCACCACCGCTTTGTATAATTCCAAGTTCTTTTAGGAGGGCTTGGAGCGTAATAAATTCTTCAAATAATTTGTATTCCATAATTCACCTCAATCTTTGGTATTATACCATATTTTCCTTGAAATAGCTGAAGGAAAGTTAGCTGAAATGAAAACGGTTTTACTCTTTAAAGCTATAAAGAGAACAAGAAAAATTTTGATTTTCGTGGTATAATAGAACTCTATATGTAAGGAGGTAAGGTATGGAATTAGTGCCTGGAATTTCAGCACATTTTGTTCAATCCAAAAAGTTTAAAACAAATAAAATCACTATTCGTTTTACTGCTCCCTTATCTCTTGAGACAATAGCAGGGCGCATGTTGAGCGCGAGTATGTTGGAGACGGCAAATCAAGTTTACCCAACATCTCAAGTATTTCGCAGATACTTGGCAAGTTTATATGGAACAGATATTTCCACAAGTTCTTATCGTAGGGGACAGGCACATATTCTTGACTTAACGTTTACCTATGTAAGGGATGATTTCTTAAGTAAAAAGAATGTCTTGACTTCTCGAATTTTGGAATTAGTGAAACAGACTTTATTTGCTCCCTTAGTTCAAGATGGTGCTTTTGAGCCAGCCTTATTTGAAATTGAAAGAAAACAGTTGTTGGCTAGTTTAGCTACTGATATGGATGATTCATTTTATTTTGCTCATAAGGAGTTGGATAGCTTGTTCTTCCATGATGAGCGTCTTCAATTGAGATACAGTGATTTACGAAACAGCATTTCAAATGAGTCTCCAGAAAGTAGCTACACTTGCTTTCAAGATGCTCTGAAAAATGATCGAATTGATTTCTTTTTCATAGGTGATTTTAATGAAGTAGAAATTACAGAATCGCTGAAGTCATTACCCTTTACAGTTAGAGAGAATGGCGTCACTATCCAGTACCATCAATCTTATTCGAATGTCTTAAGAGAGGGAATGGTTCAGAGGAATGTTGGGCAATCTATTTTGGAATTAGGCTATCATTCTCCTGTAAAATATGGTGATGATGAACATTTGCCTATGCTTGTTATGAATGGTTTGTTGGGTGAATTTGCACATTCGAAACTTTTTACAAACGTTCGTGAAAATGCTGGAATAGCCTACACAGTCTCTAGTCAACTGGATTTGTTTAGTGGTCTGTTAAGGATGTATGCGGGGATTGATAGAGAAAATCGAAATCAGGCTAGAAAAATGATGAATCATCAATTGCTAGATTTGAAAAAGGGTAACTTTACAGATTTTGAACTTGAACAAACTAAGGAGATGATTCGACGATCTTTGTTGATGGCTCAAGATAATCAACAGACCCTAGTTGAAAGAGTCTATTTGAATTCTCTATTGGGGAAATCAAGCTTCGATATTGATCGATTGGTGGCAAAATTAGAGAATGTTGATAAAGAAGCTGTATGTAAAGCTGCCAACAGTTTGAAGTTACAAGCGATTTACTTTATGGAAGGAGTAGAATGACAAAGGTTGCTTTTGAAGAAAAATACTATCCTGCTGTAAAGGAAACAGTCTACAAAACACAATTGTCAAATGGATTGACAGTTTCTTTACTCCCTAAGCAAGATTTTAATGAGGTTTATGGGATTGTAACGGTTCAATTTGGTTCTGTAGATGCAACTTATACAAACTTGGAAAAAGGTTTACGTCATCATCCAGCAGGAATTGCACATTTTCTTGAACATAAATTGTTTGAAAGAGAAAATTCTGAGGATATAATGGCTGCGTATACTCGATTAGGTGCGGACAGTAATGCCTTTACAAGCTTTACTAAGACCAGCTATCTTTTTTCAACAATTGACCATCTATTAGAAAATTTAGATTTGCTAGATGAGTTAGTCGGAGATGTTCATTTTACAGAAGAGTCTGTTTTGAGGGAACAGGATATTATCCAGCAAGAACGAGAAATGTACCAAGATGATCCAGATTCACGTTTGTTTTTTGCAACATTAGCCAACCTTTATCCTGATACTCCTTTAGCGACAGATATAGTTGGAAGTGAAAAATCAATTTCTGAGATTCAAGTTTCAAATTTAAAAGAGAATTTTACAGAGTTTTACAAACCTGTCAACATGTCACTGTTTTTAGTTGGAAATATTGATGTGGAAGTTGTTGAGGAATACTTTTCGAAAAAGGAAAAGGAAGTTTCAAACCAGTTTACAGTTTCAAAAGAGCAACTCCTTTTGCAGCCTGTGAAGCAAACAGATAGTCTTCGGATGGAAGTTTCTTCACCCAAACTTGCTGTTGCGATTAGAGGTAATGGGCAAATAACAGAAGCTGAGTCTTATCGTTACAATATTTTATTGAAATTACTATTTACGATGATGTTTGGTTGGACTTCTGACCGTTTTCAAAAGTTATATGAGACTGGGAAGTTAGATGCGTCATTGTCGCTTGAGGTTGAAGTCAACAGTCGCTTTCATTTTGTGATATTGACAATGGACACCAAAGAGCCTGTTTCTCTGTCACATCAATTTCGTAAAGCGATTCGTCAGTTTAGTAGTGATGCGGATATTACAGAGGAACATTTAGATCTTGTTAAGAGTGAGATGTTTGGTGAGTTTTTCAGTAGCATGAACTCTTTGGAATTTATTGCAACTCAATACGATCCGATGGATCGCGGAGAAACAATTTTTGATTTTCCGAAAATTTTACAGGAAATTACTTTGGAGGATGTTCTAGAAGCTGGACATCGTTTGATTGATAATGGTGATCTAGTTGATTTTACAATCTTTCCAGCTTAAAAGATGACTAATACTAGAAAGAAGGAATGGTACGTATGAGAAAAAAAACAATTGGCGAGGTTCTACGTTTAGCCAGAATTAACCAGGGATTGAGTTTAGAAGAATTGCAGGAAAAAACTGAAATTCAGTTGCATTTTCTAGAAGCCATGGAGGCAGATGATTTCGATTTACTTCCTAGTACCTTCTACGCTCGTTCTTTTTTAAGAAAATATGCCTGGGCAGTAGAGTTAGATGAAGGAATTGTTTTGGATGCCTACGATTCAGGCAGTATGATTACCTACGAAGAGGTAGATGTCGATGAAGAAGACTTGTCTGGTCGCAGACGATCAAATAAGAAAAAAACGTCTTATCTCCCCTTGTTTTATTTCGTTCTATTTGCTTTGTCAATTTTAATTTTTGTCACTTACTATGTTTGGAACTACATCCAAACTCAGCCAAGTCCTTCTTCAGCTAATTATAGTGTTGTGAACTCGACTAGTTCCACAACCTCATCTAGTTCATCTTCTAGTAGTCAGACGTCTAGTTCGTCGTCTACTACGGAATCAACTATTACAGTGTCAGGCGAAGGAAACCGTATTGAGGCTCGCTATAAAACGAGTAAGGAAACGGCTACGGTTCAACTTGTAGTTTCAGATACAGCTAGTTGGGTTAGTGTTTCAGGAAGTGAGCTGGAGGGTGGTGTGACACTATCCGCAGACAATAAGAATGCAAAAACAACAGTTTCAACTAAGAATCCCGTTACCATTACTTTAGGTGTAGTGAAGGGAGTTACTGTGACTGTGGACAATCAAACAATCGATACCTCGAAGCTGACAACTCAGACTGGAACTGTAACACTTACATTCACTACAGATTAAGGAAAAATCAATGAAAAAAGAACAAATTCCTAATGTATTAACTATTGTTAGAATTCTCTTTATACCTCTCTTTATTCTTATTTTGACTTTGGGCCATTCACAAGTCAGTCACCTGCTGGCAGCGATCATCTTTGCAGTTGCTAGTATAACGGATTATCTTGATGGCTACCTTGCTCGTAAATGGAATGTAGTCAGCAACTTTGGAAAGTTTGCTGATCCGATGGCCGATAAGCTGTTGGTTATGTCAGCTTTTATCATGTTGATTGAGTTAGGTATGGCTCCAGCTTGGGTTGTTGCTATTATCATCTGTCGTGAACTTGCGGTGACAGGCTTGCGTTTGTTGCTTGTTGAGACGGGAGGGACAGTTCTAGCAGCAGCGATGCCTGGGAAAATCAAGACCTTTAGTCAAATGTTTGCCATTATCTTTTTGCTCTTACATTGGAATTTAATTGGTCAGCTGTTGCTTTATATCGCTTTGTTTTTCACTATCTACTCTGGCTATGATTATTTCAAGGGTAGCGCTCATATATTCAAAGGGACATTTGGTTCGAAATGAAATCGATTATTGAAGTAAAAGATCTGTCTTTTCGTTACAAGGAAGACCAGGATCATTATGATGTTAATAATGTCTCGTTTCACGTGAAACGGGGAGAATGGCTTTCAATTGTAGGTCATAATGGGAGTGGAAAATCGACAACTATCCGTTTGATTGATGGCTTGCTTGAAGCAGAGTCTGGGGGAATCTGGATTGATGGGCAATTGCTGTCCTCTGAGAATGTTTGGGACTTACGCCGTCAAATTGGTATGGTTTTTCAAAATCCAGATAACCAATTTGTGGGGGCAACTGTTGAAGATGATGTCGCCTTTGGATTAGAAAATCAGGGACTTCCTCGAGAAGAAATGAAGAAGAGAGTGGCTGAATCTTTGGAGTTGGTAGGTATGCTGGACTTTAAGAAGAGAGAACCAGCTCGTTTATCTGGTGGACAAAAACAGCGGGTAGCTATTGCGGGAGTTGTTGCCCTGAGGCCAGCTATTTTGATTTTGGACGAGGCTACAAGTATGTTGGATCCTGAGGGACGCAGAGAATTGATTCAGACAGTTCAAGAGATTCGAAAAGACCGCCAGATGACAGTCGTCTCCATTACACATGATTTAGAGGAAGTTGCGATGAGTGACCGTGTATTGGTCATGAAAAAAGGCCAAGTGGAGTCAACCAGTAGCCCAAGAGAACTTTTTTCTCGGAATGACCTTGACCAGATAGGGTTAGATGAGCCTTTTGCTAATCAATTGAGAGGCTCTTTGAGAGAGACAGGTTATCAGTTGCCGGATGGCTATTTGACAGAAAGAGAGCTAGAGGACAAGTTATGGGAATTACTCTAGAAAATGTGAGCTTTACCTATCAAGAGGGGACTCCCCTATCTTCATCAGCCTTGACTGATGTTTCCTTGACGATTGAGGATGGTTCCTATACGGCTTTGGTAGGGCACACAGGTAGTGGGAAATCAACGATTTTACAGCTTTTAAATGGCTTATTGGTACCAAGTAAGGGTTCTGTTCGAGTTTTCGATACCGTCATTACCCCTACATCAACCAATAAAGAAATTCGTCAGATTCGAAAGCAAGTCGGTCTAGTGTTTCAATTTGCTGAAAATCAGATTTTCGAAGAGACTGTTTTGAAAGATGTTGCATTTGGACCGCAAAATTTTGGAGTTTCTGAGGAAGAGGCCAAGAAAATTGCGCGTGAAAAGTTAGCCTTGGTAGGCATCGATGAGTCACTCTTTGAGAGGAGTCCATTTGAACTTTCGGGTGGTCAGATGAGACGTGTGGCCATTGCAGGTATGCTAGCGATGGAGCCTACTGTCTTGGTTTTGGATGAGCCAACAGCAGGGCTAGATCCTTTGGGCAGAAAAGAATTGATGACTCTGTTTAAAAAACTTCACCTTGCTGGAATGACAATCGTCCTGGTAACGCATTTGATGGATGATGTAGCTGCATATGCTGATCAGGTCTATGTTATGGAAAAGGGGCGTTTGGTCAAAAGTGGCAAACCGAGCGAAGTTTTCCAAGATGTAGCCTCTATGGAAAAAGTACAGTTAGGTGTGCCTAAAATCACAGCCTTTTGTAAACGTTTGGCAGATAGGGGTGTAGCTTTTAAAAAACTGCCAATCAAGATAGAGGAGTTTAAGGAGTCGCTAAATGGATAGTATGATTTTAGGGCGTTATATACCAGGAGATTCCATCATTCATCGCTTGGATCCCCGTAGTAAATTGCTCGCTATGATCCTGTTGATTTTGATTGTATTTTGGGCCAATAATCCCCTCGCCAATCTCATTCTTTTTGTAGCAACAGGTATATTTATCGCTTTGTCGGGCGTTTCCCTCTCATTTTTTGTTCAGGGATTAAAATCCATGTTTTTCTTGATTGCTTTTACGACTCTATTTCAACTCTTTTTCATTTCAAGTGGAAATGTCTTATTTGAGTTTTCTTTTATAAGAATAACGGATTATGCTTTGCAGCAAGCTGGGATTATTTTCTGTCGTTTTGTGTTGATTATTTTCTTTTCAACCTTGCTAACATTAACGACCATGCCTTTGAGTCTGGCAGCTGCAGTTGAAGCTCTTTTAGCGCCGCTGAAACGTGTGAAAGTTCCCGTTCATGAAATTGGTCTCATGTTATCAATGAGTTTGCGTTTTGTTCCAACCTTGATGGATGACACGACGAGAATTATGAATGCTCAAAAAGCCCGTGGAGTTGACTTTGGCGAGGGTAGCATCGTTCAAAAAGTAAAGGCTATGATTCCGATTTTAATTCCTCTTTTTGCGACGAGCTTAAAGCGTGCAGATTCATTGGCAATTGCCATGGAAGCGCGTGGTTATCAGGGAGGAAAGGGTAGAAGTCAGTATAGACAGTTGAGATGGAGTCAAAAGGATACACTGGCAATTCTTGTGATTTTGGTACTTGGATGTTTCTTATTTTTCTTAAAATCTTAGCAGGTTTGTAGGATTGATAAGAAGCTCACAGTAGCAGGTTTTTAGTATAAAGGTAGGAATATGAACCGTTTTAAAAAATCAAAATATCTAATCATCGTTTTTGTCACAGTTCTGGCAGTTTCTGTACTATTAGTGACAACCTATTCAAGTGCTATTGTGACGAAACTAGGAGATGGGATTTCCTTAGTAGATAGAATTGTTCAAAAACCCTTTCAGTGGTTTGATACTTTCAAATCGGATTTGGGACATTTGACGCAGACGTACAATGAAAATGAGAGTCTAAAGAAACAGCTTTATCAACTAGAGGTGGAATCTAATCAATCAGAAAGTTTAAAAAATGAAAATGAACAACTACGTCAGTTGCTGGATATGAAGTCAAAATTGCAGGCTACAAAAACCATTGCAGCAGATGTGATTATGCGAGCTCCAGTATCTTGGAAACAAGAGTTAACAATTGATGCAGGAAGTTCAAAAGGAGCTTCTGAAAATATGTTGGCCATTGCAAACGGGGGCTTGATTGGTAGTGTTTCAAAAGTAGAGGAGCATTCAACAACGGTCAACCTATTGACAAACACCGAAAATTCAGACAAAATTTCTGTTAAAATCCTGCATGGCTCTACTGAAATTTACGGAATCATCGTTGGTTATGACAAGGAGTCTGAACTGCTTAAAATTAGCCAATTAAACAGCAACAGTGACATTAGCGCAGGAGACAAGGTGACTACAGGGGGGCTCGGAAGCTTTAATGTTAAGGACATTCCTGTTGGAGAAGTTGTTGCTATAACACACAGCAGTGATTATCTAACAAAGGAGGTAACAGTAAAGTTAAGTGCTGACACCAAAAATCTTCATGTGGTAGAGTTAGTGGGGAATTAGCAATGAGACTGTTAAAACAAATTGGTATTTTCTTTTTACTCCCTTTTGTCGTACTAATTGATGTACATATTGGACAATTAGCGGGATCCTTCTTCCCTCACTTTCATTTAGCAAGTCATTTTCTGTTTTTATTTCTCTTGTTTGAGACAATTGAGGTTTCAGAATATCTCTATCTAGCTTATTGCTGTATAGTGGGTTTGGTGTACGATATCTATTTTTTCCACTTGATAGGAATTGCGACGCTTCTATTTATCTTGATAGGTGCTTCGCTCCATAAATTTAATAGTGTAATTTTGCTAAACCGTTGGACAAGAATGTTAACAATAGTTGTGATGAGTTTCCTATTTGATATGGGGAGCTATCTCCTTGCTCTTGCTATGGGATTGACAGTAGAATCGATGCCAGTTTTCATCGTCTACAGCCTTGTCCCATCAATGATTTTAAACTTTTTATGGATGCTTATTTTCCAATATATTTTTGAAAAATGTTATCTATAAGAAAGAAATAAAAATGTAACAAAGGCGTAATATTTATTATGTCTTTTTTTGGTATACTAGTAATGTCTTAAATAGAAGGAGTATCTACACAATATGAAGAAAAAAATCTTAGCGTCACTTTTATTAAGTACAGTATTAGTGTCTCAAGCGGCGGTATTGACAACTGTCCACGCTGAAACAACTGATGAAAAGATTGCTGCTCAAGATAGTAAGATTAGTAATTTGACATCTCAACAAAAAGAAGCTCAAAAACAAGTAGATGAAATCCAAACGCAAGTTACAGCTATCCAAACTCAACAAACGAACTTGGAAGCTGAGAATGAAACTCTACAAGCTGAATCTAAAAAACTTGAAGGAGAAATTACAGAGCTCTCTAAGAACATTGTTGCTCGTAATGAATCTTTGGAAAAACAAGCACGTAGCGCACAAACAAACGGTGCTGCAACTAGCTACATCAATACAATTGTAAACTCAAAATCAATTACGGAAGCTATTTCACGTGTTGCAGCGATGAGCGAGATCGTATCAGCTAACAACAAAATGTTGGAACAACAGAAAGCTGATAAGAAATCTATCGCTGAAAAACAGGTTGCAAATAATGAAGCAATCAACACTGTCGTTGCGAACCAACAAACGCTTGCTGACGATGCACAAGCATTGACAACAAAACAAGCAGAGTTGAAAGTTGCTGAGTTAAACCTTGCTGCAGAGAAAGCTACTGCAGAAAGCGATAAAGCTACTTTGTTGGAACAAAAAGCAGCAGCAGAGGCAGAAGCAAAAGCAGCAGCTGAAGCAGAAGCGGCATATAAAGCACGTCAAACAAGCCAACAACAATCAGTTGTTGCTTCTGGAAATACAACACTTTCAGATCAAGTGCAAGCAACTTCAAGCTCTTCATCAGATGATGATTCAAGCTACACTCCAGCACCTGCACCAACTCCAACAAGACAGCGTCCAACATATAGTACAAATGCTTCAAGTTATCCAACTGGTGAATGTACTTGGGGAGCTAAAACATTAGCACCTTGGGCTGGAGATTACTGGGGTAACGGAGCACAGTGGGCTACAAGTGCAGCAGCTGCAGGATTCCGTACAGGATCAACTCCACAAGTTGGTGCGATTGCATGTTGGAATGACGGTGGATATGGACACGTAGCGGTTGTTACAGCAGTTTCATCATCAACTAGCATTCAAGTATCAGAATCAAACTATGGTGGAGATCGTACAATCGGTAACAAACGTGGATGGTTCAACCCAACTACAACTTCTGAAGGTTACGTTACTTATATCTATCCAAACTAATGAATGAAACGAAGAGGCTCGATTGAGTCTCTTTTATTATTTTTTATCGAAAGCAAGGCCGAAATCTATCAAAACCACTTGAAAATATGGCTAAAATGTGGTAAAATAAAACTTGTCGTGTAAACGATAATACTCATTCTTGATGAATTGTGAAACTGTTGCCCTCGGGTCGTTTTGCAAGTTGAAGTCGAGGAGAGGAAAAAAACAAAAAGGAGAAATACTCATGGCAGTAATTTCAATGAAACAACTTCTTGAGGCTGGTGTACACTTTGGTCACCAAACTCGTCGCTGGAACCCTAAGATGGCTAAGTACATCTTCACTGAGCGTAACGGAATTCACGTTATCGACTTGCAACAAACTGTAAAATACGCTGACCAAGCTTACGACTTTATGCGTGATGCAGCAGCTAACGATGCAGTTGTATTGTTTGTTGGTACTAAGAAACAAGCTGCTGACGCTGTTAAAGAAGAAGCAGAGCGTTCAGGTCAATACTACATCAACCACCGTTGGTTGGGTGGAACTCTTACTAACTGGGGAACTATCCAAAAACGTATTGCTCGTTTGAAAGAAATCAAACGTATGGAAGAAGAAGGAATCTTCGACGTTCTTCCTAAGAAAGAAGTTGCACTTCTTAACAAACAACGTGCACGTCTTGAAAAATTCTTGGGTGGTATCGAAGACATGCCTCGTATCCCAGATGTAATGTACGTAGTTGACCCACATAAAGAGCAAATCGCTGTTAAAGAAGCTAAAAAATTGGGAATCCCAGTTGTAGCGATGGTTGACACAAACACTGATCCAGATGATATCGATGTAATCATCCCAGCTAACGATGACGCTATCCGCGCGGTTAAATTGATCACAGCTAAATTGGCTGACGCTATCATCGAAGGACGTCAAGGTGAAGATGCAGCAGCAGTTGAAGCAGAATTTGCAGCTTCAGAAGCTCAAGCAGACTCAATCGAAGAAATCGTTGAAGTTGTAGAAGGCGACAACGCTTAATTCATATAAATAGTAATTACCTAGGAGGGCGGGGCCTAGCCCAGCTCTCCTATTTTTTAAAAAATATAGGAGAATCAAAATGGCAGAAATTACAGCTAAACTTGTAAAAGAGTTGCGTGAAAAATCTGGTGCCGGTGTTATGGACGCTAAAAAAGCGCTTGTAGAAACAGACGGTGACATCGAAAAAGCGATTGAATTGCTTCGTGAAAAAGGTATGGCGAAAGCAGCTAAGAAAGCTGACCGCGTTGCTGCAGAAGGTTTGACTGGTGTTTATGTTAACGGTAACGTTGCAGCAGTAGTTGAAGTAAACGCTGAAACTGACTTCGTTGCGAAAAACGCTCAATTCGTTGACTTGGTAAATGCTACAGCTAAAGTAATTGCTGAAGGAAAACCAGCTAACAATGAAGAAGCTCTTGCTTTGACAATGCCTTCAGGTGAAACTCTTGAAGCAGCGTATGTGTCTGCAACAGCAACTATCGGAGAAAAAATCTCATTCCGTCGTTTTGCTTTGCTTGAAAAAACAGATGCACAACACTTTGGAGCTTACCAACACAACGGTGGCCGTATCGGTGTTATCTCTGTTATTGAAGGTGGAGACGAAGCGCTTGCTAAACAAATCTCAATGCACATTGCTGCGATGAAACCAACAGTTCTTTCTTACAAAGAATTGGATGAGCAATTCGTTAAAGATGAGTTGGCACAATTGAACCACGTCATCGACCAAGATAACGAAAGCCGTGCAATGGTTGGTAAACCAGCTCTTCCACACTTGAAGTATGGATCAAAAGCGCAATTGACTGATGAAGTGATTGCTCAAGCTGAAGCTGATATCAAAGCTGAGTTGGCTGCAGAAGGCAAACCAGAAAAAATCTGGGACAAAATCATCCCAGGTAAAATGGATCGCTTCATGCTTGACAACACTAAGGTTGACCAAGCATACACACTTCTTGCACAAGTCTACATCATGGACGACAGCAAGACAGTTGAAGCATACCTTGAATCAGTTAATGCTTCAGTAGTTGAGTTCGCTCGCTTTGAAGTTGGTGAAGGAATTGAGAAAGCTGCGAACGACTTCGAAGCAGAAGTTGCAGCTACAATGGCAGCAGCCTTAAATAACTAATAATGAAAAGGAAGCAATTTGCTTCCTTTTTTTATTTTAGAGTGAGTAAACAAAAAGCCCTTTAATAAGGGCTAAGTGCATTTAGGAGACTACACTTCAAATTCATAGAGTGCTGTAGACAGATAACGTTCGCCGTTATCTGGTGCTAAAGCAAGGACTTTCTTACCTGTACCTAATTTCTTAGCAACTTCAATTGCACCGTAAATCGCTGCAGCGGAAGAAATCCCAACAAGGAAGCCTTCTTTTCCGCCAATCTCACGACCAAGTGCAAGAGCATCATCTGATGTTACACGGACGATACCGTCATAGGCTTCTGTATCAAGTGTTTGAGGAATAAATCCAGCTGAGATACCTTGAATTTTGTGAGGTCCTGGTTTTTCGCCAGACAGAATAGCAGATTCATCAGCTTCAACTGCAAAAATTTGAATATTAGAATTTGCTGCTTTAAGTGCATGTGAAACGCCTGAAATCGTTCCACCAGTACCAACACCACCCACAAATGCATCTAGTCCATCAGAACCGAAAGCAGCTAGTATTTCAGCTCCTGTTGTTCTTTCGTGAACTTCTGGGTTAGCTTGGTTATTAAACTGTAATGGTAGGAAACCATCGCGTTCAGCAGCAATTTCTTGGGCTTTAGCAATCGCACCTTTCATACCTTCGCTACCAGGAGTGAGGACAAGTTCAGCACCATAGGCTTGGATAATCTTACGTCGTTCCACACTCATCGTTTCTGGCATGACGATAACAACTTTATATCCTTTAGCAGCACCAACCCATGAAAGACCGATTCCAGTATTTCCACTTGTTGCTTCAACAATAGTAGCACCGGGTTTTAGAATGCCATCCTGCTCAGCCTTTTCAATCATGCTAAGGGCAATACGGTCTTTGACTGAAGATCCTGGGTTAAAGGCCTCTAGTTTAACATAGACGTCTGCAGCACCCTCTGGAACGATATTGTTGAGTTTAACAATTGGTGTTTGTCCGATTAGTTCAGTAATATTATTGTAGATAGTCATAGATATACCTCTTTGTATAAGATGATACTAGTATAGCGTGCTCTAGGCTATTTGTAAAATATAGAAATCCTATCGAAGCGATAGGATTTTTTTATATCAAAGGTCTAAGCCATTAATTTTCAATCGATTGTGATAAGTAAGTTCTAGTAAGTAGGAGTAAAGGGGAAGAATATCCGTTTTCTTAGGAAATTCAAATTTGTGGTAACTAAAATGCTCATTATGTGCTTTTAGAAAGACATTCTCTAAATAAGTGATCGTAATCTCACTATCGTCTATACCTGCTCCTGCAGTTTCCATTTCAACGTTGACAATGTTCATCAAAAAGAGTGATTTAACAGACATTTTGCGACCAGTAGCGCCTTGCTTATCTGTAAAGATGATACGAATATTTGTAAAGATGATTGCGTCACGAATGAGCTTATATCCACTTTGGATTTCTTCATTCTCTAGTAGGTATTGACCATATTCTTTGATAAGAACTTCTTTGTTTTGCTCGCTGAAGTTACCAGCAAGTCCTTGAATAAATTTTCCAAACGCCATGTATTTCTCCTTTGTTTACACTAAGTTTACAGGAACTTCAACTTCTCGTAAACCTTGATCCGTTAAAGTAACCTTTCCATTAAAAAACTCTACAAGAGCAGACTTGATATTTTCTTTCTCTTCCTTATCAACATAAATTATGGTATCGATTTGATCTGTAAAGTTTGTCTCGATTTCCGTGAGTTTATGTTCTCTAAGAAAATTGCTATATTCTTGATACTGAGCGTAAGACATCTGAATGGCTATGCCAGCTTGCTCTTTGATTTCAATAATGCCTATTTCTTTGACAGCCAAGGCTACACTTCCTGCGTAAGCGCGAATCAAACCGCCAGCGCCTAACTTAATTCCACCAAAGTAACGAGTAACTACTACGCAGACATTGGTAAGATTATGATTTTCTAAGACGCCAAGCATAGGGACTCCAGCAGTACCACTAGGTTCGCCATCATCACTCGTACGCTTGATTTCACTGCGTTCCCCAATAATAAAGGCAGAGCAGTTATGGGTGGCTTTGTAGTGTTCTTTTTTGATGGTAGTGATAAAGTCACGAGCCTCTTCTTCACTATAAACACGCTTGGCATGACAGATAAAGCGCGATTTTTTGATTTCTTCTTGGACCTGTCCAACCTCTTTAATAGTTCTAAATTCCATGATTTAATTGTACTAAAAAAATATCTAAAGCGCTAGATTTTTACGAATAAAGAAGTATGAAAGTAAATCCAAATTATCTTGGTCGCTTGTTTACTGAGAAAGAATTAACTGAAGAAGAACGTCAGATGGCTGAAAAACTTCCAGCAATGAGAAAAGAGAAAGGGAAACTGTTTTGTCAACGTTGTAATAGTTTGATTCTAGAAGAATGGTATTTGCCTATTAGCGCCTACTATTGCAGGGAGTGTTTGCTGATGAAGCGAGTCAGGAGTGATCAAGCTTTATACTATTTTCCGCAGGAAGATTTTCCTAAGCAAGATGTTCTCAAATGGTGTGGTCAGTTAACCCCTTTTCAGGAGAAGGTATCAGAGGGGTTGATTCGAGCAGTCGAAAAGAAAGAACCGACTTTAGTTCATGCTGTGACAGGAGCTGGAAAGACAGAGATGATTTATCAAGTTGTTGCGAAAGTGATTGATGATGGTGGTGCAGTTTGTTTGGCAAGTCCTCGAATTGATGTGTGTTTGGAACTGTATAAGCGACTGCAGAATGACTTTGCTTGCGATATAGCGCTACTCCATGGCGAATCAGAGCCCTATTTTCGAACCCCCTTAGTAGTTGCAACAACTCATCAGTTATTAAAATTTTATCATGCTTTTGATTTGTTGATAGTGGATGAGGTAGATGCCTTTCCTTATGTTGACAACTCTATGCTTTACTATGCTGTAAAGAATAGTGTAAAGGAGGATGGATTAAGAATATTCCTTACAGCAACTTCTACAGATGAGTTAGATAGGAAGGTTCGCACAGGAGAATTAAAACGATTAAGCTTGCCAAGACGGTTTCATGGAAATCCTTTGATTATTCCTAAACCTCTCTGGTTATCGGATTTTAATAGCTGTTTAGAGAAAAGTCAGTTGTCATCTAAGTTAAAGACCTATATTGAGAGGCAGAGAAGAACAGGTTATCCACTGCTGATTTTTGCATCAGAGATTAAAAAAGGAGAGAAACTAAAAGAAATCTTGCAGGAGCAGTTCCCGAATGAGAATATCGGTTTTGTATCTTCTGTCACAGAAAATCGATTAGAGCAAGTGCAAGCTTTTCGAGATGGAGAACTGACAATACTGATCAGTACGACAATCTTGGAACGTGGGGTTACCTTCCCTTGTGTGGATGTTTTCGTAGTAGAAGCTAATCATAGGCTCTTTACAAAGTCTAGTTTGATTCAGATTGGTGGTCGAGTTGGGCGTAGTATGGACAGACCAACTGGTGAGTTGCTCTTCTTTAATGATGGGTTAAATACTTCCATCAAGAAGGCAATCAAGGAAATCAAGCAGATGAACAAGGAGGCGGGATTATGAACTGTTTACTATGTGGCCAGACTACAAAGAGTGAGCTGACTTTTAGTAGTCTCTTCCTTTTGAAGGATGACTGCAGTTATCTTTGTTCAGATTGTGCTTCTAGTTTTGAGAAGATTGGTGAGAATTGTTGCCCAAATTGTATGAAAATAGGCTTGTCAACTCAGTGTCAAGATTGTAAACGTTGGTGTAAAGAAGGAATTCAGGTTGATCATAAGGCAATCTTTACCTATAATCAAGCTATGAAAGACTTTTTCAGTCGATATAAGTTTGATGGAGATTTTTTGCTTAGAAAAGTTTTTGCTTCCGTAATTGCTAAAGAGCTGAAAAAGTATAGAGGTTATCAATTTGTTGTCATTCCCCTAAGTCCTGAAAGATTAATTGAGAGGGGGGTTAACCAAGTCGAGGGTTTGGTTGAGGCAGCAGGCTTTTCCTTTAAAGATATATTAGGAAAAAGAGAAGAGAGTGCTAGTTCTTCTAAAAGCCGTTTGGAAAGGTTAGCTACTGAAATTCCATTTTTTATTAAAGATGGAATCCCACTTCCTAAGAAGATTTTGCTGATTGATGACATCTATACAACAGGGGCAACTGTGAATCGTGTGAAACGACTTTTGGAAGAAGCAGGTGCTTTGGAAGTTAAAACTTTTTCCCTTGTAAGATGAGGAAAAAATTTGCAAAATGAAAATGAAAGCGTTATAATATAGTTAGAAAAACAAAAATGTTTAGAAAGAAGGTACTTATATGATTAAATATAGTATCCGTGGTGAAAACCTAGAAGTAACAGAAGCAATTCGTGATTATGTAGTTTCTAAACTCGAAAAGATCGAAAAGTATTTTCAACCTGATCAGGAGTTGGATGCACGTGTGAACTTGAAAGTTTATCGTGAAAAAACAGCAAAGGTTGAAGTAACAATTCCGCTTGGATCTATTACTCTTCGTGCTGAAGATATTTCTCAAGATATGTATGGTTCTATCGATCTTGTGACAGATAAAATTGAACGTCAGATTCGTAAAAATAAAACTAAAATCGAACGTAAGAATAAAAATAAAGTTGCGACAAGTCAACTCTTTACAGATGCTCTAGTTGAAGATGCAAATGTTGTGCAACCAAAAGTCGTTCGTTCAAAACAAATTGATTTGAAGCCAATGGATTTAGAAGAAGCCCTTCTTCAAATGGATTTGTTGGGACATGATTTCTTTATCTATGTAGATGTAGAAGATCAAACAACAAATGTTTTGTATCGCCGTGAAGATGGTGAAGTTGGTTTGTTAGAAGTGAAAGAATCATAAAATAGAATTTTCAAAGTGGTTTACACTGGTGTAAACCACTTTTGTATTGCATCATTATAAAAGGTATAAATGGAGGCAGTTATGAAAAACGTGGTGATTGTTTCGGCAGTGCGAACTCCAATAGGCTCCTTTGGAGGAAGTTTGAAGAATGTTTCAGCTGTTGATTTGGGAGCGTTGGTTATTAAGAGTGCTTTGGAAAAAGCCAATGTCAAACCAGAGCTAGTAGATGAAGTGATTATGGGGAATGTCCTAGGCGCAGGTTTAGGGCAAAACGTAGCTCGTCAAATGAGCGTTCATGCAGGACTCCCTGAATTTACACCAGCCTTTACTATCAACAAGGTTTGTGGTTCCGGTTTGAAGGCCGTGCAGTTGGCTGCTCAAGCGATTCGATGTGGCGATGCAGATATTATCGTAGCTGGTGGTGCAGAAAACATGAGTCAGGCGCCATACGTTTTGCCAAGTTTCCGTTGGGGTGGTCGTATGGGCGATTCGAAAGTTGTTGATACCATGCTTAAGGACGGTTTGTCTGATGCCTTTAACGAATACCATATGGGAATTACAGCTGAGAATGTGGCAGAAGAATATGGTATTAGCCGGGATGATCAAGATGCGCTTGCTTTGGAATCACAAAAACGAGCAGTGGCGGCTATAGAATCTGGACGCTTTAAGGGAGAGATTGTTCCGGTGGTCATTCCTCAACGTAAAGGCGATCCTATCGTCTTTGATACAGATGAATTTCCTAGAAAAGATGCAAGTTTGGAGAGTCTGTCTAAGCTGCGTCCTGTTTTCAAAAAAGACGGTTCTGTCACAGCGGGAAATGCTTCAGGTATCAATGACGGGGCAGCGGCTGTCTTGGTCATGAGTGCTGAAAAAGCGGAAGAATTAGGACTTTCAGTGATTGCGCGCATTCGTTCGTATGCAAGTGCAGGTTTGGATCCTAAGATGATGGGATGTGGACCGATTTATGCGACTCGCAAGGCTCTTGAAAAAGGCAATTTGACAGTTGAGGATCTCGACTTGATTGAGTCAAATGAAGCCTTTGCTGCCCAGGCTTGTGCAGTTGGGAAAACACTTGGCTTTAACACAGATATTGTCAATGTCAATGGTGGCGCCATTGCTCTTGGTCACCCAATTGGGGCTTCCGGTTGCCGAATCCTAGTGACACTGGTACATGAGATGATGAAGCGTGATGCTAAAACAGGGTTAGCAACTCTCTGTATCGGAGGAGGGATGGGGACTGCTCTTATCGTGGAACGATAGGTGTTAGTAATCTGAACACGTAGGTAGGAGGGTGATGATTCTCTCCTCTTTTTGTGTCTGAGGTTAGAAGAAATCAATCATGAAAGAAGGGCTTGCATCTTTTAAAAGGTCGCTTTTTAAGGGTTTTTGTGATATAATAATGCGCAAGAGGTTTAGAATGAAAAAAAATAATTTAATCCCGTTTTCTGCAGTCTGGCTAGGACTTGCAACTTTCGGAATCTTAACTTTGCTGATTATTTTTTCACATAATCTTGCTGTAACAATCATTGTTTTGTTTTTATTTGTACTGCTTTATCTGCTTTTATTTGTATGGCAAAAAAAACAGTATGAAAAGAGCGAAATTGAACAAATCCAATATGTAAATCACCAAGCTGAAAATAGCTTGAGTACTTTGCTTGATCAAATGCCGGTGGGAGTCCTGAAATTAGACTTATCAAGCGGAGAAGTGGAATGGTTTAATCCCTATGCTGAGCTAATTTTGACTACTGAAGAAGGCGAAATTGATGTTGAGTTAATTCAAACCATCATCAAGGCTTCTGTTGGGAATCCAGGTTCGTATGCTACCTTGGGCGAAACACGATATGCTGTTCATATGGACAAGGTTTCGGGTGTTTTGTATTTCTTTGATGTTTCTGGGGAATATGAAGCAACTGTTGAATTGGTAACTAGCCGTCCAGTCATTGGAGTCATCTCGGTAGATAACTATGATGATTTGGAGGATGCGACATCCGATTCCGATATCAGTCATATCAATAGTTTTGTAGCCAATTTTGTTTCAGAATTTGCTAGTAAGTATGCTATGTTCTCTCGTCGTGTGGGGATGGATCGTTTTTATGTATTCACAGATTACACGGTACTAGAGGAATTGATGAATGATAAATTCTCTGTTATTGATACTTTCCGAGAAGAATCAAAACAGAGGCAGCTAGCCCTAACCTTAAGTATGGGATTTTCTTATGGTGATGGAAATCATGAAGAGATAGGGAAAATTGCCTTGCTCAACTTGAACTTAGCAGAAGTTCGCGGTGGTGACCAGGTGGTGGTCAAGGAAAATAACGAAACCAAGAATCCAGTCTACTTCGGTGGAGGAACTGCTGCATCTATCAAACGTACTCGTACACGTACGAGAGCTATGATGACAGCCATTTCTGATAAAATTCGAAGTGTTGACCAAGTTTTTGTGGTCGGTCATAAAAATCTAGATATGGATGCTTTGGGCTCTGCTGTTGGTATGCAGTTGTTTGCAAGTAATATTATTGAGAACAGTTATGCTGTCTATGATGCAGACCAGATGCCAGCAGATATCGAACGTGCTATCCATTTCTTGAAGAAGGAAGATGTCACGAAACTTTTATCTCTTACAGATGCGATGAAGTTAGTTACAAACCGTTCATTATTGATTCTTGTGGATCATTCCAAGACGGCTTTGACCTTGTCAAAAGATTTTTATGATTTGTTCACTCAAACTATTGTTATTGACCATCATAGACGTGATCAGGATTTCCCTGAGAATGCAGTCATCACCTATATTGAAAGTGGGGCAAGTAGTGCCAGTGAGTTGGTCACAGAATTGATTCAGTTCCAAAATTCTAAGAAGAATCGTTTGAGTCGTATGCAGGCCAGTGTTTTGATGGCTGGTATGATGCTGGATACCAAGAATTTCACATCTCGCGTGACGAGCCGAACCTTTGATGTGGCTAGCTATCTGAGAACACGGGGAAGTGACAGTATTGCTATCCAGGAGATTGCTGCGACAGATTTTGAAGAGTACCGTGAGGTAAATGAACTCATTTTACAAGGTCGTAAGTTAGGTTCAGATATCTTGATTGCCCAAGCTAAGGACTCAACGACTTATGACACAGTTGTTATCAGTAAGGCTGCCGATGCTATGCTGGCTATGTCTGGTATTGAGGCTAGTTTCGTTCTGGCAAAAAATACACAAGGATTTATTTCTATCTCAGCTCGAAGTCGTAGTAAAATCAATGTCCAACGCATTATGGAAGAGTTGGGTGGCGGTGGTCACTTTAATCTAGCTGCCGCGCAAATTGAGGATATGAGTTTGTCGGAAGCAGGAGAAAAATTGACTCAACTAATCTTGGAAGAACTAAAGGAAAAGGAGAAAGAAGAATGAAAGTAATCTTTTTAGCAGATGTTAAAGGAAAAGGGAAAAAAGGTGAAATTAAGGAAGTTCCAACTGGCTACGCTCAAAACTTCCTGATTAAAAAGAATTTGGCCAGGGAAGCGACTGCTCAAGCAGTGGGTGAGTTGCGTGGAAAACAAAAATCTGAAGAAAAAGCTCATGCAGAGATGATTGCTGAAGCAAAAGCCATCAAGGCTAAGCTTGAAGCAGAAGAAACAGTTGTAGAGTTTGTTGAAAAGGTTGGACCAGATGGCCGTACATTTGGCTCTATCACTAACAAGAAAATTGCAGAAGAATTGCAAAAGCAGTTTGGTATCAAGATTGACAAACGCAATATTCAAGTCCAAGCACCAATTCGAGCAGTAGGTTTGATTGATGTACCAGTGAAGATCTACCAAGATGTTACCAGTGTCATCAATCTTCGTGTAAAAGAAGGTTAAGTTTATAACTTCTTTACAAGATTGTAAAAGGAAGGAAAGTCGGATGGCAGAAGTAGAGGAACTGCGAGTTCAACCTCAGGATATTTTAGCAGAACAATCTGTTCTGGGGGCTATTTTTATAGATGAGAGTAAGCTCGTTTTTGTCCGAGAATATATTGATTCTCGCGACTTCTTTAAGTATGCTCATCGGTTGATTTTCCAAGCGATGGTAGATTTGTCGGATCGTGGAGAAGCGATTGATGCGACAACAGTTCGGACGATTTTGGATAGCCAAGGCGATCTTCAAAATATTGGTGGTTTGTCCTATCTTGTTGAAATTGTCAACTCTGTGCCAACTTCAGCTAATGCGGAGTATTATGCTAAAATTGTTGCAGAAAAGGCTATGCTTCGCCGCTTGATTTCCAAGTTGACAGAGTCTGTCAACCAAGCCTATGAAGCTTCTAAGCCTGCAGATGAAATCATCGCTCAGGCTGAAAAGGGACTCATTGATGTTAGTGAAAACGCCAATCGTAGTGGTTTCAAGAACATTCGTGATATTCTAAATATCAACTTTGGGAACCTAGAAGTTCGGTCACAACAAACAACGGATATCACGGGTATTGCAACGGGTTACCGTGATTTAGACCATATGACGACAGGTCTCCATGAGGAAGAACTAATTATTCTAGCTGCTCGTCCAGCGGTTGGTAAGACAGCCTTTGCTTTGAACATTGCGCAGAACATTGGGACTAAGTTGGACAAGACGGTTGCTATCTTTTCGCTGGAAATGGGTGCGGAAAGTCTAGTAGACCGTATGTTGGCGGCCGAAGGTTTGGTGGAGTCCCATTCTATCCGTACGGGTCAATTGACTGATGAGGAGTGGCAAAAGTATACCATTGCTCAAGGGAATCTAGCCAACGCGAGTATCTATATCGATGATACACCAGGGATTCGGATCACGGAAATTCGTTCGCGCTCACGCAAACTGGCTCAAGAAACTGGAAATCTTGGTTTGATTTTGATCGACTATCTACAGCTTATCACTGGTACTGGTCGTGAGAACCGCCAACAAGAAGTCTCTGAAATTTCTCGTCAGTTGAAAATTCTAGCTAAGGAGCTAAAAGTTCCAGTCATTGCTCTTAGTCAGTTATCTCGTGGAGTGGAACAACGTCAGGATAAGAGACCAGTCTTGTCTGATATTCGTGAATCGGGTTCTATCGAGCAGGATGCGGATATCGTAGCCTTTCTATACCGTGACGACTACTATGATCGTGCGGGTGAAGAAGAGGAAGGAATTCCAAATAACAAGGTAGAGGTTATCATCGAGAAAAACCGTAGTGGAGCTCGTGGTACGGTGGAATTGATTTTCCAAAAAGAATACAATAAATTTTCAAGTATCTCAAAGAGGGAGGCATAAGATGTCAGATGCATTTACAGATGTAGCCAAGATGAAAAAAATAAAAGAAGAGATCAAGGCACATGAGGGACAAGTCGTTGAAATGACTTTGGAGAATGGCCGTAAGCGCCAAAAAAATCGATTGGGTAAGCTAATTGAGGTTTATCCATCCCTATTTATCGTTGAATTTGGGGATGTTGAAGGAGATAAACAAGCTAATGTCTATGTTGAATCCTTCACCTACTCAGATATCTTGACAGAAAAGAACTTGATTCGCTATCTAGACCAAGAATCATAAAATGAAGTGAGCTTTGCTCACTTTTTTCTTTTTCTCCCGAATAGTATAAACGAGGGTAACCTCGGAAATTTATATTATTAAGGAGAATGAATGACATTTTTTAAATCAGGAGTTAAGAAGAGTAGATGTACTCAGTTGAGTGTAGGGCTGGCTACTTTGTTCGTTACGAGTACCTTTTTGTTTGGTGGGGAATCGGTTCAGGCTGACAGTGTAGCGCGTGGAGATGACTATCCGCTTCACTACAAAAATGGTAGTGTTGAAATTGATCAGTGGCGGATGTATTCTCGCCAGTGTACGTCTTTTGCGGCCTTTCGTTTGAGTAGTGTAAATGGCTTTGAGATTCCTCCTGCCTACGGAAATGCGAATGAATGGGGGCATCGTGCTCGTCGTGAAGGTTATCGTGTGGATACTAAGCCAGAAGTTGGGGCTATTGCTTGGTCGACAGAAGGTTATTATGGGCACGTGGCCTGGGTATCAAATGTATCAGGGGATACGATTGAGATCGAAGAGTATAATTATGGGGTTCGAGAAAAGTATAACCGTCGAAAAGTCAAGGCTAGTTCGATGACAGGGTTTATTCATTTCAGGGATTTATCTGCTAGCCATAGTGCGGGTGAGAATGCTCGTGGCTCAGAGCTTCCGTCTAGTGGGACAATAGTATTCACGGGGAAATCGCCTATTATGGACCAACCATCAAGCACAGGACAGGTTATTGACTACTATTATGCTGGTGAGAGTGTAAGCTATGACCAGGTTCTTGAAAAGGATGGTTATAAATGGTTCGGTTATTTGTCTTATAGCGGTTCTAGAAGATACGTGCAGTATGCAGAGCTAAGCAATACAGAAAAAGGCTGGGAAAAAGAAGGAGGGAGTTGGTATTACAGAGAGAATGGTAAACTAGCGACTGGATGGAAAAAGGTCAATGGCAATTGGTATCATTTAAAAGAAAATGGGGTCATGTCAACTGGCTGGGTTAAGGATGGCTCTTACTGGTATTACCTGAAGGCTTCGGGTGAGATGCAGACGGGATGGCTTAAAGACAAGGGAACTTGGTATTACTTAGAGGAATCTGGTCAGATGAAAGCCAGTCAATGGTTCCAAGTCTCTGGTAAACATTACTATGTTGATTCTTCGGGGGCCTTAGCTGTTAATAGAGTAGTTGATGGGCACAAACTCGATATTAATGGGGAGAGAATCTGATTTGCTCAATTTAATCATGGAAGTTTGAGTTGTTTAGGAAAGGAGTTGACGAAGAATGTACAATATAATATAATAATTACAAAAAGTAAAAAGAGGGGCGTTGTCTAATGGGCAAGAAGAAAGTTATTTTAACGAGTTTAGCAAGTGCAGCTGTTCTGGGAGCTGGTGTATTCGTTTCACAACCTTCAGTAGTTAAGGCAGATGGGGGAAAAGTAGAGGAGCAGGCAGCGACTCCCACACAACCCCAAACTGCGCCAGAAGGTGAGAGCGGTGATCAAACTGAAAAGGGATTAGAAAACGCTAGTCCAGCTAATCCTGAAGCAACAAGTCTAGCCAAGATGACCAAAGAAGAATTGATGCAGGCTTTGGATGAGTTAGAAGAGCAGGCTATCAGTGATATCGAGGATAAGGAAGCGATTGAGGACAAAGAAGCTGCAGTTAAGGCTGTGAAGGAATATATCGGTAAACTGTATATTTCAGATACCCTTGAGTCTGGAGAGCTCAGTTTAGACAATATTATCGCTGAATTACCAGAAGGTGCAGAAGATAAGGCTGTGGTAACAGGCCCTGAAGTTCAAACTAATAAAAAATTGTCTACTGAGGAGAAGGCTCTACTAGACCAGGCTGAAAAAGATGCCAAAGAACAAGTTTCTCAAGCGACAGGTGCTCTGGTTCAAGCCCTAGAATCTCTTGAAAATGCTGTAATTGAAGATATTAAAAAAGACGCTTCAATCACCGATAAAGAAGCGGCTATCAAAGAAGCCAAAGAAGAGATTGGTAAAGAAGATCTTCTGAAGGCTATTGCAGATGAGGATTTGGAGATTGGTGATGTTATTGTAGATTGGCCAGCAAATACGAGCGAGCATAAGACGGAAGCTGAGCCTGTCTCAGAATTCACAGATGAAGACCAAGCTAAGTTAGATGAAGCTGATAAAGAGGCCCAGGTGGAGGCCGCTAAAGTTCGATCAGACTTAATCGCTACCCTAGAAAAAATTGAACAAGATACGATTGATGACCTGAACAAGGATGCTTCTATCACTGATAAAGAAGCGGCCATTAAGGCGGCTAAAGAAGTAATTGGTAAGGAAGCCGTTTTGAAAGCTATCGAAGAAGGTGACTTTGACGCGTCAGACTTGTTAGCTGACCTCTTGGCAGAGGGAAGTGATCAGGTAACATCAGCCGAAGCGAAGACCCAATCACAACTTTCTAGACAAGTTCAAGCCAAACTCGCTGCAGCAGATAAGGAAGCTGCTGAGGAAACCAAAGCCCACAGCGAATTGTTGACAACCCTTGAGGGTATCGAGCAATCCACAATCGAAGACATCAATAAAGACGCCTCTATTACCGATAAAGAAGCAGCCATTAAGGTAGCTAAAGAAATGATTGGCAAGGACGCCATCTTGAAAGCCATCGCAGATGGAGATATTGACGCGTCAGACTTATTGGCAGATTTCTTGGCAGAAGATAGCGATCAAGTAACACCAGCCGAAGCGAAGAGCCAAGAAGATTTCTCAAGCCAAGACCAAGCTAAACTCACTGCAGCAGATAAGGAAGCTAAGAAAGAGGAAGAAGCTAAGAAGGCAGCAGAAGCCAAAGCCCACAGCGAATTGTTGACAACCCTTGAGAGTATCGAACAATCAACAATCGAAGACATCAACAAAGACGCCTCTATTACTGACAAAGAAGCAGCCATTAAGGTAGCTAAAGAAATGATTGGCAAGGACGCCATCTTGAAAGCCATCGCAGATGGAGATATTGACGCGTCAGACTTATTGGCAGATTTCTTGGCAGAAGATAGCGATCAAGTAACACCAGCCGAAGCGAAGAGCCAATCACAACTTTCTAGCCAAGACCAAGCTACACTTGCTGCAGCGGACAAGGAAGCAGCCGAGGAAGCTAAGAAAGAGGAAGAAGCTAAGAAGGCAGCAGAAGCCAAAGCCCACAGCGAATTGTTGACAACCCTTGAGGGTATCGAGCAATCCACAATCGAAGACATCAATAAAGACGCCTCTATTACTGACAAAGAAGCAGCCATTAAGGTAGCTAAAGAAATGATTGGCAAGGACGCCATCTTGAAAGCCATCGCAGATGGAGATATTGACGCGTCAGACTTATTGGCAGATTTCTTGGCAGAAGATAGCGATCAAGTAACACCAGCCGAAGCGAAGAGCCAATCACAACTTTCTATCCAAGACCAAGCTAAACTCGCTACAGCGGACAAGGAAGCAGCTGAGGCAGATAGCAATGCGAAAAAACTTGAACTAAGCAAATTGGAAGAGCAAGTTGCTAAGATTAAAGCGCAATTATCAAGTTTACAAGTTTATGGCGATGAAAATAGTCAAGTAAAAGACTTGCAACAAGCTTTAGTAGACTATGAGGATGCTATTAAGACTCTAAGTAGTGTCATGTCGGCTGTTCTTGAAATTGAAGATTTTAAAGGTGGGGTGAACGCAGTAGAAGCTGCAACTGCAGAGTTGCCAGAATACAACAAAGGTGCAAATGCGGTAGAAGCTGCTGTAAATGAACTCCCAGCCTATGCAGAAAGCGGAGCTCCAGCAGTAGCGAATGTTCCAGTTTATGGAGAAAGCGGAGCTCCAGCAGTAGCGAATGTTCCAGTTTATGGAGAAAGCGGAGCTCCGGCAGTAGCGAATGTTCCAGTTTATGGAGAAAGCGGAGCTCCAGCAGTAGCGAATGTTCCAGTTTATGGAGAAAGCGGTACTCCGGCAGTAGCGAATGTTCCAGTTTATGGAGAAAGCGGAGCTCCGGCAGTAGCGAATGTTCCAGTTTATCGAGAAAGCGGAGCTCCAGCAGTAGCGAATGTCCCAGTTTATGCAGAAAGTGGTGCACCAGCAGTAGCCAATATTCCAGCCTACGCTGAAAAGATTGAACCAGCAGTAAACGAAGTTCCAGAATATACTGGCAGTGTAGCTCCTTTGGCTACAAATCCCACTCTTGGAACTGAACAAGATCGTACCTACAAAGCGCCTGCAGCAACAGATGAACAACTCCTTCCAAATACAGGAAGCCAAGACACCTCAGCAGTCGCATCGCTAGGATTTGTTGGTCTCCTTCTCGGTTTGCTACCATTTGCAAAGAGAAGATTGAACAAATAAATTGCCTAACATTGATACAAGAAAAGGATTCGTAGGATCCTTTTCTTTTTATGGAGAAATAGAGATAAATCAAAGTCTTTCGGCTCTTTCCGATGGTATTTTTCCTTGCTTTCATTTATAATGGGTGTATGGACAAGAAAAAATTATTATTAATTGATGGATCTTCTGTTGCCTTTCGAGCTTTTTTTGCGCTTTATCAGCAGCTGGATCGATTTAAAAATGCTAATGGTCTTCATACCAATGCAATCTATGGCTTTCAACTTATGTTGAATCATGTCTTGGAGCGAGTTGAACCCAGCCATGTTTTGGTAGCTTTTGATGCAGGTAAGACGACTTTCCGAACAGAGATGTATGCAGACTACAAGGGGGGGCGTGCTAAAACTCCAGATGAGTTTCGTGAGCAATTTCCCTTCATTCGTGAGTTGTTAGACCATCTTGGGATTCGCCATTATGAGTTGGCCCAGTATGAAGCGGATGATATCATCGGGACTCTAGGCCGTTTGGCTGAGAAGGATTCTTTTGATGTGACAATCGTCAGCGGAGATAAGGATTTGATCCAGTTGACGGATGAGCATACGGTGGTTGAGATTTCCAAGAAAGGTGTGGCTGAGTTTGAGGCCTTTACGCCGGACTATCTCATGGAAAAGATGGGCCTCGCGCCAGCTCAGTTCATTGATCTTAAGGCCCTCATGGGGGATAAGTCTGATAATATACCTGGTGTCACGAAAATCGGTGAAAAGACGGGTATCAAGCTCTTACTGGAACATGGTTCGCTTGAGGGTATTTATGAAAATATCGATGGGATGAAGGCTTCTAAGATGAAGGAAAATCTCATTAAAGACAAGGAACAGGCCTTTTTATCGAAAACGTTAGCAACCATTGATACTCAAGCACCGATTGAGATTGGCCTTGATGATTTGGTCTATAATGGTCCAGATGTGGAAAAACTCGGGAAATTCTACGATGAGATGGGCTTCAAACAGCTCAAACAAGCTCTAAATGTTTCGTCGAAGGATGCGCCTGAAAGTTTAGATTTCACTATCGTTGACCACGTCAGTCAAGACATGCTGAGTGCCGACTCTATCTTCCACTTTGAACTCTTTGGTGAAAATTACCATACGGATGATTTGGTTGGTTTTGCTTGGTCTTGTGGGGATAAACTTTACGCTACAGATAAACTTGAGCTCTTGCAGGAGCCTATTCTCAAGAATTTTCTAGAAAAAACACCTCTGAAAGTGTATGACTTTAAGAAAGCGAAGGTTCTTTTAAATCGCTTGGGCTTGAACCTGCAGGCCCCTGCTTTTGACAGCCGTTTGGCCAAATACCTTCTCTCTACTGTCGAGAATAATGAAATTTCAACCATTGCGAGTCTCTATGGTCAAACTTATTTGGCTGATGATGAGACTTTCTATGGTAAGGGTGTCAAGAAAGCTATCCCTGAGAGAGAGAAATTCTTGGAACACTTGGCTCGCAAGGTTGCTGTATTGGTTGAGACTGAGCCAGTTTTACTTGAAAAACTCAGTGAACATGGACAGTTAGACCTTCTCTATGACATGGAGCAACCTCTGGCTTTTGTCCTTGCCAAGATGGAAATTGCTGGAATCAAGGTCAAAAAAGAAACCCTGCTTGAGATGCAGGTTGAAAATGAACTTGTCATTGAAAAGCTAACTCAGGAGATTTATGAACTGGCTGGTGAGGAGTTTAATATCAACTCGCCTAAGCAGTTGGGCGTGCTTCTCTTTGAAAAGCTCGGTCTTCCTCTAGAATACACCAAGAAAACCAAGACAGGTTACTCAACAGCCGTGGATGTGCTAGAGCGTCTGGCTCCTATTGCGCCAATTGTTAAGAAAATTCTAGACTACCGTCAGATTGCTAAAATTCAATCGACTTATGTGATTGGTTTACAGGACTGGATTTTAGCGGATGGCAAGATTCACACGCGCTATGTTCAAGATTTGACTCAGACAGGGCGTCTGTCTAGTGTGGATCCAAACTTGCAAAATATCCCTGTTCGTTTGGAACAAGGTCGCCTCATTCGTAAGGCTTTTGTACCTGAGTGGGAGGATAGTGTCCTCCTCAGTTCGGACTATTCACAGATTGAGTTGCGAGTTTTGGCGCATATCTCTAAAGATGAGCACTTGATCAAGGCCTTCCAAGAGGGAGCCGATATCCATACCTCGACAGCCATGCGGGTCTTTGGAATTGAAAGCCCTGAGGATGTGACTCCAAACGACCGTCGCAATGCCAAGGCTGTCAACTTTGGGGTGGTTTACGGAATTTCAGATTTTGGTTTGTCTAATAATCTGGGCATCAGCCGTAAGGAAGCAAAAGCCTACATTGACACTTACTTTGAACGCTTCCCAGGTATTAAAAACTACATGGATGAGGTGGTACGTGAGGCGCGTGATAAGGGTTATGTAGGGACCCTCTTCAAGCGTCGTCGAGAGTTGCCAGATATTAATTCACGCAACTTTAACATTCGTGGTTTTGCAGAGCGGACAGCTATCAACTCCCCTATACAGGGATCTGCAGCAGATATTCTCAAGATTGCTATGATCCAGCTAGACAAAGCTCTAGTTGAGGGTGGTTATCAGACCAAGATGCTCTTGCAAGTGCATGATGAAATCGTCCTTGAAGTTCCGAAATCAGAACTAGCAGCCGTCAAAGTACTAGTGAAACAAACCATGGAAGAAGCCATCCAACTCAGTGTTCCCCTTATCGCAGATGAAAATGAAGGGGCAACCTGGTACGAGGCTAAATAAGAAAGCTATGATAGAGTTTGAAGCGCGTGCCTTCAAACTCTTTTTCATAGTTTTCTGTAAGCAGTTTCCTTGACTTTTCCTTGTATTTGCGTTACTATATTTCCATATAAGATATGGGAGTCTGTGTACAGTCTGAGAGGAAGTGTTAAACTTCGACCGCACCTGATCTGGGTAATGCCAGCGTAGGGAACGATACTTAGCCGAATTCTGCACCTTTTCCATATATGGAAGGGGTTTTCTTTTTGTCAAAAGGAAACCTGAGAAAAGGAGGTTTTTATGAAAGCAAGCATTGCCTTGCAAGTTTTGCCCCTATCACAGGGGATTGATCGAATTGCTATTATCGATCAAGTGATTGCTTATCTGCAAGTTCAGTCCGTGACCATGGTGGTGACACCCTTTGAAACGGTCTTGGAAGGGGAGTTTGATGAGCTTATGCGCATTCTCAAAGAAGCGCTAGAAGTGGCAGGACAGGAGGCAGATAATGTCTTTGCCAATGTCAAAATAAATGTAGGAGAGATTTTAAGCATCGATGAGAAACTTGAAAAGTATGATAAGACGACAGATTAGTCTTTTGGGATTTCTCGGAGTTTTGTCGGTCTGGCAGTTAGCGGGAATATTCAAACTTTTACCCAAGTTTATCCTGCCAACTCCTCTTGAGATTCTCCAGTCCTTTGTTCGTGACAGAGAATTTCTCTGGCACCATAGCTGGGCGACCTTGAGAGTGGCTTTACTAGGGCTAATTCTAGGTGTATTGATTGCCTGTCTCATGGCTGTGCTCATGGATAGTCTCTCTTGGCTCAATGATCTGATCTATCCCATGATGGTAGTTATCCAGACCATTCCGACCATTGCCATAGCGCCTATCTTGGTCTTGTGGTTGGGTTATGGGATTTTTCCCAAGATTGTCTTGATTATTCTGACGACAACCTTCCCTATCATTGTCAGTATCTTGGACGGTTTTAGGCATTGTGACAAGGATATGCTGACCTTGTTTAGTCTGATGCGAGCAAACCCTTGGCAAATCCTGTGGCATTTTAAAATCCCGGTTAGCCTGCCTTACTTTTATGCAGGTCTGAGGGTCAGTGTCTCCTACGCCTTTATCACAACCGTGGTATCTGAGTGGCTAGGAGGTTTTGAAGGTCTTGGTGTTTATATGATTCAGTCTAAAAAGCTGTTTCAGTATGATACCATGTTTGCGATTATTATTCTGGTGTCGATTATCAGCCTTCTAGGTATGAAATTGGTTGATATTAGCGAAAAATATGTGATTAAATGGAAACGTACTTAAAAGAAGCGTTTTGTAAAAAGAAAAGAGGAAATGAAAATGAAGAAAACATGGAAAGTGTTTTTGACGCTTGTGACAGCTCTTGTAGCTGTCTTGCTTGTGGCTTGTGGCCAAGGAACTTCTTCTAAGGACAACAAAGAAGCAGAAGTCAAAAAGATTGACTTTATCCTAGACTGGACGCCAAATACCAACCACACTGGACTTTATGTAGCCAAGGAGAAAGGCTATTTCAAAGAAGCTGGAGTGGATGTTGACTTGAAATTGCCACCAGAAGAAAGCTCATCTGACTTGGTGATCAATGGCAAGGCACCATTTGCTATCTATTTCCAAGATTACATGGCTAAAAAGTTGGAAAAAGGGGCAGGAATTACTGCCGTTGCAGCGATCGTTGAGCACAATACATCAGGAATCATCTCACGTAAATCTGACAATGTCACCAGTCCAAAAGACTTGGTTGGTAAGAAATACGGAACTTGGAATGACCCAACGGAACTGGCTATGTTGAAAACCTTAGTAGAATCTCAAGGTGGAGACTTTGAGAAGGTCGAAAAAGTACCAAACAACGACTCAAACTCGATTACACCGATTGCCAATGGTGTCTTTGATACTGCTTGGATCTACTACGGTTGGGATGGAATCCTTGCTAAATCGCAAGGTGTAGACGCCAACTTCATGTACTTGAAAGACTACGTGAAAGAGTTTGACTACTACTCACCAGTTATCATCGCAAACAACGACTACCTCAAAGACAACAAAGAAGAAGCTCGTAAAGTCATCCAAGCTATCAAAAAAGGCTACCAATACGCTATGGAACACCCAGAAGAAGCTGCAGATATCCTCATCAAGAATGCTCCCGAACTTAAGGAGAAACGTGATTTTGTCATCGAATCGCAAAAATACTTGTCAAAAGAATACGCAAGCGACAAGGAGAAGTGGGGACAATTTGATGCAGAACGCTGGAATGCCTTCTACAAATGGGATAAAGAAAACGGTATCCTCAAAGAAGACTTGACTGATAAAGGCTTCACTAACGAATTTGTAAAATAATGACAGAAATTAGACTAGAACAGGTAAGCTATGCCTACGACGATGATAAGATTTTAGAGGATATCAACCTGCAGGTGACTTCAGGTGAAGTAGTCTCTATCCTAGGTCCAAGTGGTGTTGGAAAGACCACCCTCTTTAATCTGATTGCAGGAATTTTAGAAGTCCAGTCAGGAAGAATTGTTCTTGATGGCGAGGAGAATCCCAAGGGGCGCGTGAGTTATATGTTGCAAAAGGATCTCCTCTTGGAGCATAAGACAGTGCTTGGCAATATCATCCTGCCCCTCTTGATTCAAAAGGTCGATAAGGCAGAAGCTATTGCCCGAGCGGATGAAATCCTCGCGACCTTCCAGTTGACAGCCGTAAGAGATAAATATCCTCATGAACTCAGCGGAGGGATGCGTCAGCGCGTAGCCTTGCTCCGTACCTACCTTTTCGGGCACAAGCTCTTTCTTCTTGACGAGGCCTTTAGTGCCTTGGATGAAATGACCAAGATGGAGCTCCATGCTTGGTATCTGGAGATTCACAAACAGTTGCAACTGACAACCTTGATTATTACCCACAGTATCGAGGAGGCCCTCAATCTCAGCGACCGTATCTATATCTTGAAAAATCGGCCTGGACAGATCGTCTCTGAAGTCAAACTAGATTGGTCCCAGACAGAGGACAAGGAAGTTCAGAAAATTGCCTATAAGCGTCAAATTTTGGCGGAATTGGGATTAAATACTTAGATTCTTAGAACAATATTATATATTAAATCCAAGCAAGAACCCTGCTTGGATTTAATTGTTTCAAAGCTTATGCGGACGCGGGATTGGCTGACTTATCCATCTATCTGATAAGTTAATATAAAAACCGAATCATTTTAATTGACATTCTGTCAAGGTTCTGTATAATATAAATGAACCATTTTAAACAAATAAGGAGGACAATGTGGTGACGAAGAGAAATAAAAAACTCTTTCATGGCTTGATGGCCTTGCTACTGGTTGTGTCAGTCTTTTTGCCTGCGCTAAGACTTAATGGCGTTGTTAGTGCTGCCGAAAAAACTGAATCAGAGTACACTTTGACTACAGAACCGACGATTAATACGAACCGATTAGTCGATCATGCCAAATATGGTGAAGGTAAGTTCTACCTTAAAACAACTTACGCATTCCCAGACAATGTAACTCTGAAAAACGGTGATTTCGTGGTTTATCACGTTCCAAATGAGTTTAAAATCGAAGTAGATTCTACTACAGATTTGAAAGCTCCGAACGGTGAAACGATTGCAACACTGACAACAGAGAAGGCAACGAATACTGCTAAGATCACAGTAACAAATGGGGAGTATTTCAATAAGTTTAATGAGAGCAAGCAAATTGTTGCATCATTTACTGTAGTGTGGGCAGACCATGTTGAAAAGAATAAGGAATATGAAATCAACATTCCTGGTGCAGGAGTTTATCATTTGACTCGTATCGTTCCAGACGTTGACCCAACTGGATTTACTAAATGGGGAGTTCAAGACTCAGATGATCCTAACTATGTAAACTGGCGTATCCGTGTTAACCGCTATGCAAAATCTTATACTGGTGTAAAGATTGAAGATACTATTCCTGATGGGCAAGTTCTTGCGAGTGATATTACTGGTTATTACTTCCCAGATTGGGAAAATGGTTATGGACGATCATCACTTGATAAGGCTCATGTTCAAGTAACAGATAAGAACCATTTCTCAATTACACCTAATGGTAATGGAACCTTAGATCATAAAGGGCTTTATATCATGTATCGTACTCGTTTGACTAAACCAGTTGACCAAGTTACTAAACGTGTATTGAACAATGTAACTGTCACTACAAACGAGGAAGCCCAACCAATAGAATTTGAAGGTTTTGCACCAATTACAACTACTGACGGTATTGGTGTAGGTGCCAAATCGGATGAGGTTGCTCTAGAAGTGACTAAGAAACTTAATGGTAAAACTCTTGAAAAAGATGCATTTAGTTTCCAACTTCTAGATGATCAGGGTAATGTTTTACAAACTGTCAAAAATGATGAAAATGGTAAAGTGAAGTTTGAGGCAATCAAATACAAAGAAGCAGGAACTTTTAAATATACCATTAAAGAAGTTAATGATAACAAACCTGGATACACTTATGATGCGAACGTCCTTAAAGCGACTGTAACAGTAGAAGATGTTTTGGGTGAAAAATTAGCGAGCGTCAAATTTGAAGATTCTAAGAAAGAATTTACAAACACATACGCTGCTAAAGAAGCAAAACTTCAACTTGAAGCTAAGAAAGTCTTGAACGGTAAAGCTATTGAGGCTGGCCAATTTGAATTTGAGTTGAAAGAAAACGGAACAGTTCTCCACACTGTTTCAAACGATGCAAACGGTAAGATTCAATTCCCAGAACTTACGTTCACAAAAGAAGAAAATCGTACATTCACTATCTCTGAAAAAGCAGGTGATGTAGCCGGAGTTGAATACGATCCAAATGCTTATGAAGTAACAGTAGTCGTTAAAGATAACGGCCAAGGTCAACTTGTTGCAACTGCAACAGGTGCTGAAAACCTTACTTTCACAAACGTTTATAAAGCCGCTAAAACAAGTGCGACAATCAAAGCTAAGAAAG
>NZ_JAKUVY010000009.1:0-44169 GCF_026782125.1 Streptococcus oralis
GGTGTCTTAACCCCTTGACCAACGGACCTTGAGTTTTTCAACTCTTTCTATTATACCTACTTTTTCCCCTTTGTCAAGGACTTTTTTTCAACCTATACAAATTCTTGGAAGACGATAGAAAGCTCCCTCAGTAGGGCCTTGCGTCCTCTGAAGATTTCTCCTCCCATGAGACGGTCCACCAACTCTTGTTTTTCCTTACTCTGCTCGGATTTGTATGTCTTCAGAAGTTCGTGAAAGAGATAATAATCATCTAGTCTCAACCCTTTTTCTCCTAAGCGGTGACTAATCTCACTTACCTCCTCATAGGGTTCTTTATCGAAACGACGCTTGTGACTTTCCTGTTTACGGATGTAATCTAGGATACGATTTCTAAACTTTGTTTTAAAACAGACATATAGTTGATGGCGCTCGCCCTCTAATAACTGTGGGTTACGACTCACCAGCTCATACAGACATAACATGCCTTCTTGGTCCCAGTCCTCTTTCTCCCATAGATGGAGGTGATAATCCTTGCGACACTTATGGACAATCCCCTTACTTTCTTCGTACAATTCTTTCAGATTCATAGACCTCTCCTTTCTGCATTTAGTTTAGCAAAATGCACGAGCCCCTGGGTCTACTTCCTCTATTCTATACTTCTTCCTCCCTCAACGGCACATAAAAAGAGAGGCAAAGCCTCTCTGGGGTTATAATTCTGCAATTTGGTTGAGATTCACTTCTGCAATCGTATCATTACCAAACATAGAGATAATCATCTTCACTTTGTTGTTATCAATTTCAGTAATTTTACCTGTGTAGTCTGCAAAAGCACCATCAATAATGCGGACTGTCTGGCCAACTTCAACATCAATATCAAACTCTTGAACAGTTTGTCCCATTGAAACCAAGATATCACGGATTTCCTGTTCCAATAGTGGAGTTGGTTTTGATCTGTTCCCGTGTGAGCCGACAAATCCTGTTACGTTAGGTGTGTTTCGAACGACGAACCATGCTTCATCTGTCATGACCATTTCTACAAGGACATAACCTGGAAAGCGATTCTCTTCAACTTCCTTTTTCTTTCCATTTTTCTCAACTTGCACGGTTTGTGTTGGAATCTCAACGCGTAGAATATTATCCAACATGTTATAAGTTTGTGCACGTTGCAATAGATTTTCTTTTACCTTATTTTCATAGCCAGAATAAGTTTGTAGAACAAACCATCCCTTGTCAAAACTATCCATGATATTTCCTTTCATACATATTACATATATAGAAGAAAGCTAGCAGAAGTTCTCCACTTTTCTTCTAAAAAATGTTAATAAATCGAATCAAACCTGAAACAATCAACTGGTCAAAAATGTAAATGATGACCACAAAGAAGGCTGTGTATTCCATAATAGAGCGAAAATCTCTCCAGCTTTCTTTGCGAGTTGGCCAAGTTGTTTCTTTAAGAAGTTTAAAAATATCCTTAATAAAACCCATCGTTCTCTCCTATCTCGTTTCTCTATGTGTCGTATATTTTCCACAATGTTTACAAAATTTATTTACTTCTAGTCGTGTTGGCTTGGGGTTCCCACTAATTTTGATTGAGTAATTCCTTGAACCACAAACTGCACAAGCTAGGCTTGCTTTTTTTAGTGCCATAACGCCTCCATCTTATCTATTATAACAAGAAACCTAGGCTTTGACAAGCCTCTTAACGAAATAGATTAAGGATTGAGTCCCATATTGTCTGGGCTTTTTCTTTTATCTTAGCTTCTGAAATCGCACGTCCTGCTTCATCTACAAGATTTTGTGCACGACTACGAATATCTCCTATCGGATCTTCAGACTGGTTTGTCTCATTTTCAACAACCTGCTTTTTCGTATTTTCTGGTTCAATACCATTTTGTTTATAAGCATTCTCAACTGTAAAAGTGCTACCTGGAGTGTATGGCAAAATGGTATTAGCCATACTTCTAAAGACATGGGCTGCTCCATTTGAAGTCGAACCTGCTAGATAATGATTCTCATCTGTTGTTGGGAAGCCAAGCCAGTGGCTGATTACCACATCTGGAGTATAACCGATCACCCACTGGTCACTGGTATATTCCGGGTTGAAAACAGCTTCAGTCGTACCTGTTTTACCAGCCATAACATAATCTGCTGGTGACGAACTAATTCCCGTACCATTGGTAAATGTTCCTAGCATCATACTGGTCATTTTATCAGCTACCGACTTATCAATCACTCGTTTTTGGGAGTTTTTATGACTCTTGATGACCTGACCGCTGGCATTTTCAATACGAGTGATGAAATGCGCTTCAGGCATTAGACCTCCATTGGCAAAGGCTGCATAGGCTTGCGCCATCTGGAGAGGATTCGTCTCCACACCTCCACCAAGAGCAACTCCAAGAACTCGGTCAACTTTTTCCATATTCAGGCCAAATCTCTCCCCAGCGTCAAAAGCTTTGTCAATACCTAATTCATTTACTGTCGCAACAGCTGGTAGGTTGAGTGATTCCGCCAAGGCCTGATACATAGGTACTTCAGGAGATGTCTTAATACCCGCATAGTTGTCTACTTGATAACTGTTGTACTGCATCGTATGATTATCCAGTTGCTTATTCAAGGCCCATCCTGCTTCTACTGCGGGTGTATAAACAACTAAAGGTTTAATAGTTGAGCCTGGGCTACGCTTAGACTGAGTGGCATAGTTGAAATTGCGGAAGCCTGGTTTGTCATCACCAACTACGCGACCAACAACTCCACGCACTCCACCCGTTTTAGGCTCTAGAGCAACACTACCTGATTCAGCATGCGTTCCGTCTTCTGCCGTTGGAAACAGCGCAGTGTTTTCGTAAATAACCTGCATGTTTGCTTGATAGTTTTGGTCAAGTTCTGTATAGATTCGATAGCCGTTGTTGACAATCTCTTCTTCTGTTAGATTGTACTTAGAAACTGCTTCGTTGACAACTGCATCAAAATAAGACGGGTAACGATAATCCGAAACTTTGCCTTCATACTTATCTTGCAGTTGAGAAGCCATATCTACTCTAGCTGCTTCGGTCTCTTGATTTTTATCAATATAGCCCGCTGCAACCATATTTTGCAAAACAGTATCCCTGCGGTTAGTTGAATCTTCAATGGAATTCAAAGGATTATACAACTCTGGTCCCTTGAGCATCCCTGCTAGAGTCGCCGCCTGATCAAGCGTTAGTTGCGAAGCGGATACACCGAAATATTTCTTACTTGCATCTTCAACACCCCATACCCCGTTTCCGAAATAGGCATTATTGAGGTACATAGTAAGGATTTGCTCCTTGCTATATTTCTTTGTTAACTCTAAGGCAAGGAAAAACTCCTTGGCCTTCCTTTCAACGGTCTGGTCCTGGGAAAGATAGGCATTTTTCGCCAACTGTTGAGTGATGGTAGACCCCCCTCCCGAACGACCCGCTGTAAGGATGGCTAGAAAGAAACGACCATAGTTAATCCCATCATTTTTATAAAAGGAACGGTCCTCTGTCGCGACGACAGCATTTTGTAAGTCTTTGCTGATATCTGTCAGTTCAACATAGGTTCCCTTTTGACCGGATAGGGCTCCTGCCTCTTTTTCTTCGCGGTCAAAAATCAGAGTTCGCGTTTTCAGGGCATTTTGTAAGTCATTGACATTGGTAGACTTGGCTATCGCAAATAGGTAGGTTCCTACTAGCAAACCTGCACTTAACCCTAAAATGATGACGATTTTTGTCAGATGATAACGACGCCAAAATTTTCGAATCGGGCCTACTTGGGACAATTTTTTTCGATCACTACGAGAACGACGCATGCTAGTCGAATCAGACTCCACGGATTCATTCGTTTCTTTTTTAAAGAGAGAAAGAAACTTCTCAAATAATTTATCTAATTTCATGCGTTTATTTTATCATCTTCACCATAGGAACTCAAGAATTTAGCTACTCCCTATCCAAATAGGGCTTTTTTTGTTACAATATCTGTATGCAATTCACATTTACACTACCCGAATCCTTGCCTCAAATGACGGTCAAACAATTTCTAGAGGAACAACTCCTCATCCCTAGAAAAATCCGCCATTTTTTGAGAACAAAGAAGAACATCTTCATCAATCAAAAACAAGTTCACTGGAACGAGATGGTCAAACCAGGGGATGTTTGCCAATTGACTTTTGACGAGGAAGATTATCCCCCAAAAGAAATCCTTTGGGGCAATCCAGGCTTCGTTCAAGAGATTTACCAAGACCAACATCTCATTATCGTCAACAAGCCAGAGGGAATGAAAACTCATGGAAATCAGCCTGATGAAATTGCCCTTCTCAACCATGTCTCTGCCTACGTTGGCCAAATCTGTTATGTCGTTCATCGTCTGGATATGGAAACAAGCGGTTTAGTGCTTTTTGCTAAAAATCCTTTTATCTTACCCATTCTCAATCGTTTGTTGGAAAAAAAGGAAATTGCTCGCGAGTACTGGGCACTCGTAGAGGGGCAAGTAGGGAGTAAAGAACTTATCTTCCGAGATAAAATTGGTCGTGATCGACACGATCGCAGAAAACGAGTGGTAGATCCCAAAAGTGGGCAACATGCCGAAACTCAGGTAAGTCGACTAAAGCAATTTCCAAATAAGACTTCTCTTGTTCGTTGCAAGCTAAAGACCGGCCGAACGCATCAGATTCGTGTTCACCTTTCTCACCATAAGCACCCTATCCTGGGCGATCCTCTCTATAACTCTAGATCAAAAACGAGTCGGCTCATGCTCCATGCCTTCCAACTATCCTTTACCCATCCACTCACCTTAGAACAATTGAGTTTTACTGCCCTCTCGGATACTTTTGAAACAGAATTAAAACAAAATGGATGACCGCTAAATTATCCATTTTGTTTTATCTAAAAATAGAAAAAGCAAGACCTATTGGTCTTGCTTTTATTGACTCAAGAATTATTTAGCGATTTTTGCGAAGTATTCAAGAGTACGTACAAGTTGTGCAGTGTATGACATTTCGTTGTCGTACCATGATACAACTTTAACCAATTGTTTACCGTCAACATCAAGAACTTTAGTTTGAGTTGCGTCAAACAATGAACCGTAAGACATACCTACGATATCTGAAGATACGATTGGATCTTCTGTGTAACCGTATGATTCGTTTGAAGCTGCTTTCATAGCTGCGTTTACTTCATCAACAGTAACGTTCTTTTCAAGAACTGCTACCAATTCAGTAACTGATCCAGTTGGAGTTGGAACGCGTTGTGCAGATCCGTCAAGTTTACCGTTCAATTCTGGGATTACAAGACCGATAGCTTTAGCAGCACCAGTTGAGTTAGGAACGATGTTTGCAGCACCAGCGCGAGCACGGCGAAGGTCACCACCACGGTGTGGTCCGTCAAGGATCATTTGGTCACCAGTGTAAGCGTGGATAGTAGTCATCAATCCTTCTACAACACCGAAGTTATCTTGAAGAGCTTTAGCCATTGGAGCCAAGCAGTTTGTAGTACATGAAGCACCTGAGATAACTGTTTCAGTACCGTCAAGAACATCGTGGTTAGTGTTAAATACAACTGTTTTAACGTCGTTTCCACCAGGAGCAGTGATAACAACTTTCTTAGCTCCACCTTTAAGGTGTTTTTCAGCTGCATCTTTCTTAGCAAAGAAACCAGTTGCTTCAAGAACGATTTCTACACCGTCAGTAGCCCAGTCGATTTGTTCTGGATCACGTTCAGCAGAAACTTTAACGAATTTACCGTTAACTTCGAATCCACCTTCTTTAACTTCTACAGTACCGTCGAAACGACCTTGAGTTGTGTCGTATTTCAACAAGTGTGCAAGCATAACTGGATCTGTAAGGTCGTTGATGCGAGTAACTTCAACACCTTCTACGTTTTGGATACGGCGGAAAGCAAGACGACCGATACGTCCGAAACCGTTAATACCAACTTTAACTACCATTAGTGATTTCCTCCTTATGAAAATCATGAAAATTTTATTGTGAAAAGAGTAACTTGAATCACTACAAATCACCTTTCAACGAACCTATTATATAACTATTTGAGCTTAATTGCAAGTGCTGACCTTGATTTTCTCTCCCGCTTTTCTACTTTTTCTCCCCCTTTTTATTCATCCATTTTTTTATTTTCAAAGCATATCTCTAGAATCTTTTATAATATCTGTATATTCTCTTTATTTCAAGGTGAAACTCCAATTTCAACGCTTTCAGAGTTTACAAAAAAAGAGAGACAGGATATTTCCTGCCTCTAGGCTGATAAACGATTATTTACGACGTCCTGGACGTTCTGCATAGCCATAGTAAGCATCTGCCATGATTTCTTCCATGTCAGCTACCATTGGCAAGCGAGGGTTAGCAGGTGAACATTGGTCTTCATAAGCAAGCAAGGCAATTTCATGCAAGCTGTCTTTCCAAGCTTTTTCATCGATTCCAAAGCCTTTGAAGTTCATTGTGATTCCAACTGCTTCACCAAGATCGTAAACTGCTTTGGCATACGCTTCAACTGCTTCTTCTGGAGTTGAGTGAGGCAATCCAAGCATTCTAGCAATATCTTGGAATTTTTCGTCAGCTTTCCAGTAGTTATACTTAGGCCATGTAGTCGTCTTAGATGGGCGAGTACCATTGTAACGGATAACGTATGGAAGCAAGATTGCGTTTGTACGTCCGTGAACAGTATGGTGAACCGCACCGATCTTGTGGGCCATTGAGTGGCTCATACCAAGGAAGGCATTGGCAAAGGCCATACCAGCCATTGTAGATGCATTGTGCATTTTTTCGCGAGCTTCTGGATCAGCTGTCTTAACAGATTTTTCCAACCATTCAAAGACAAGTTTGATTGTTTGAAGGGCGATACCGTCTGTGTAGTCGTTAGCAAAGTTTGAAGTGTAAGCTTCAGTCGCGTGAGTCAAGACGTCCATACCTGTATCCGCAGCGATGAAGTCTGGAACTGACTCAACCAAAGCAGGGTCAACAATCGCAATAGTTGGTGTCAATGAGTAGTCAGCCAATGGGTATTTACGATTGTTTTTCTTATCAGAGATAACGGCAAATGGTGTTACTTCTGAACCTGTACCTGAAGTTGTTGGAATACCAATGTATTTCGCTTTTTTACCAAGTGATGGGAAGCGGAAGGCACGTTTACGGATGTCCATGAATTTTTGAACCAAGTCACGGAAGTCGATTTGTGGTTGTTCGTAGAAGAGCCACATTACTTTGGCTGCATCCATTGGAGAACCACCACCAAGAGCGATGATTGTGTCTGGTTCAAATGCTCTCATTACTTCAGTACCACGTTCTACAGTTGTGATATCTGGGTCTGGTTCAACGTCTGAGAAGACTTGGACAGTTACACGGTTGCTGCGTTTGTTCAATTGGTCAATAATGCGTTGAACAAAGCCAAGTTTTTCGATAGATTTATCTGTAACAATCATAACGCGTTCAATATCTTCACATGTTTGAAGGTATTGGATAGAATTGCGTTCGAAGTAAATTTTTGAAGGAACTTTAAACCATTGCATATTATTTCTACGTTTCCCTACTTTCTTGATGTTTAGAAGGTTGATCGCACTCACGTTATCACCGACTGAGTTGTGTCCATATGAACCACATCCAAGTGTCAATGATGGAATGAAGGCATTGTATACATCACCGATACCACCGAAAGTAGATGGAGAGTTCCAGATAATACGCATTGCTTTGATTTCTGTACCAAAGCGTTTAGCAAGAGCTTCGTCTTTTGTATGGATAGCTGCTGAGTGACCAAGTCCGTTAAACTCAACCATTTGACGAGCTTTTTTAAGACCGTCTTCTGTATCTTCAGCTTTTAGGACAGCGATAACTGGTGACAATTTTTCACGAGTCAATGGTTCTTTTGGTCCTACTTCTGCGCATTCTGCAGCCAAGATGTTTGTTCCTTCTGGAACGCTAAATCCTGCTTGTTCAGCAATCCATGCTGCTGGTTTACCAACGATGTTTGCATTTAGTTTAGCACCTGCACAGTTTTTGCTGTTTGCTTTCACGCCGAAACAGAATTCTTCAAGAAGGGCTTTTTCTTTTTTGTTTACAAAGTAAGTGTGATATGATTTGAATTCTTCTACAAATTCGTCATATACTTCTTTATCAATGATAACCGCTTGTTCTGATGCACAGACCATACCATTATCAAATGATTTAGACATAACGATGTCATGGGCAGCTTGACGAAGGTCAGCAGATTTTTCTACATAGGCAGGAACGTTTCCGGCACCTACTCCAAGAGCTGGTTTCCCACATGAGTATGCAGCTTTAACCATGGCATTCCCACCAGTTGCAAGAATAGTTGCAACACCTTCGTGGTTCATTAGCGCTCCAGTTGCTTCCATAGATGGCTTTGTAATCCATTGAACACAGTTTTCAGGAGCACCAGCTGCAATCGCTGCATCGCGAACGATTTGTGCTGCGTGAGCTGATGATTCTTGAGCTGATGGATGGAAAGCGAAAACGATTGGATTACGTGTTTTCAAAGCAATCAATGATTTGAAAATTGCTGTTGATGTTGGGTTTGTTGTTGGAGTGACACCACACACAACACCGACAGGTTCTGCAATCTTAGTCAATCCTGTAACGGGATCATCTTCGATAACTCCGACAGTTTTAACTCCACGCATATTGTTCACTACATGTTCACAGGCAAATAGGTTTTTTGTTGCCTTGTCTTCAAATACCCCACGACCAGTTTCTTCAATTGCGTGTTGTGCTAGGATACCGTGCGCATCAAGAGCTGCAACCGAAGCTTTCGCTACGATGTAGTCAACTTGTTCTTGATTCAACTTGCGCATTTCATCAAGCGCAACCAAAGCTTTTTGTACTAGTCCGTCTACATGCTTTTCAGCAGCGAGTTGTTTTTGCTCAGGTGTTACAGTTTTTTTATCAGCCATATTTTCCTCCATAGCCTTAAAGGATTTAAACCCTTTGTTAATTTTTTCACAAGTTTATTATAACTCTTTTTTCAGACTTTGTAAACAGTTTCATACAGATTTCACAAAGAAATTTGTTTCATTTGTGAAATTATTATCAATATCGCTGTGCTACGGGATTCTACTCTAATGATTGTGAAATTAGAATAAAAATATTTTTATTTCACAAACTTTTTCTACATTGGGGAGTCTTCTCTAACAAGCAGTCTGGTAAGCGCTTTCTTTTCCGTCTGTAAGAATACCTCCTAATCAGGAGGTTATTGTTTTTGTTGGAAAACGCCTTGTTTAAAGCTTCCTTCATAGACAACTTCTTGCTCGGTTGTCAATTTCCCTTGACCTTCGGCCTGGCCGTTTACAAAATCGCCTTCGTATTTCCAGCCAGATTTGGACTGGAAGGTTCCTTTACCATTGAAAGCCCCATTATTGAACTCTCCTGTGTATTGGTCCCCGTTTTCAAAGGTCATAGTCCCCTGACCATTCATCTTTCCTCTTACCAAGGTGCCATCATAAACAAGCGCACCATTGTCAAGTGTCAGTACTCCTTTTTTTGGTATGTTTAGTAGAAAAACTGACACGGAACAGATAGCGATTAGCAGAACGGTTGCAATCTCTATACGAGGGCGAGTTAGATATACTCGATATTTTTCGAAGATTTCTTTAAACTTTTCCATTGTCACTCTCATTTTCTAAACGGTCTAACCAGCTTTGGCATCCACTTGTGATGCGCGCATAGGTTTCCTCAAAATCTCCTGTGTACCATGGATCTGGAACACTTTCAGATGCAAAAGCATAAATCTTGTGCTCTTGTTCCTGAGGACACATTTGACGCAAATCTGAAACGTTTGAAGCATCCATACCGATAATATAATCAAACGACTCAAAGTCCTCTCTGCCAATCTGAAGCGATGTTTTGTCTTTGTCATAAGGAATCTGATACTGCTGGAAAATCCCTTGCGTTCCCTTATGAATCGGATTGCCATGTTCCCAAGACGAAGTTGCACGACTCTCAACTTGATAATCACTCGTCATGGACTTCATCACAAACTCTGCCATAGGACTGCGACAAATATTTCCCAAGCACACAAATACTATTTTTTTCATCCCTTTTCCTCTCATATCATAGAAAAACGGGAGTAATAGGATCCCGTTTTATTCTTCGATAGCTCCACTTTCGTCGATAACTGCTCCTTCTGGTGTCACAGCTTCTTTGAGTGGCAACACTGTCTTGATAGCAGCTAATTCAAAAGTCAAATAAACACCATCTACGTCCAGTACGATTGTTCGTTTCTCAGTATCTACTTCATCCACTGTTCCGTAGAGTCCACCGATTGTGATCACTTCATAGCCTTTTTGAAGCTTGTTCAAACTTTCCATACGCTTTTGTGCTTGTTTCTTTTGAGAACGTTGCATAAAGAACATCAAGGCAAACATACCTACAAGCATGATCACAAATGTTAAATTTGGACTAATATTTTCCATAGTATTTTCTCCTTTGTATTTTACATAGGACTACTATATCAAATTTCAGCTACTTTTACAAGATTGTGCCTTGTTTTTATGGTTATAAAAAAATCAGAGTTTTCACTCTGATTTTTGTGATTATTTCAAGTTTTGAACTACTTTGACTAGATTTTCCACAGTAAATCCGTACTCTGCCAATACTTTTGGTGCTGGGGCAGATGCTCCAAAGGTATCAATACCAAGAACTGCACCATCAAGACCAACATATTTGTACCAGTTTTGAGTTGCTCCCATTTCAACTGCAACGCGACGACGAACTGCATTTGGAAGGATTTCTTCCTTATAAGCTGCGTCTTGTGCGTCAAAGACATCTGTAGATGGCATGCTGACTACGCGGACTTTTGCACCTTGACCAGCCAATTCTTTGGCAGCTGCGACAGCGAGATTGACCTCAGAACCTGTTGCAATCAAGATCGTGTCAAAGTCAGCTGCATTTTCATAGACAACATAGGCACCTTTCGCAACTTTATCAAAGTCTGTTCCCTCTTCAACAGTCAAGTTTTGGCGTGTCAAAACAAGGGCAGTTGGTGTTTTTTCGCTTGTCACTGCAAGGTACCAAGCTGCTTGAGTTTCACGCGCATCTGCTGGGCGGAAAACATTGAGATTTGGCATAGCACGAAGACCTGCTAGGTGTTCAACTGGTTCGTGAGTTGGACCATCTTCACCAACCGCAATAGAGTCATGGGTGAAGACATAAGTCACAGGAAGTCCTTGTAAGGCTGACAAACGGACAGCTGCTTTCACATAGTCAGAGAAGACGAAGAAAGTACCTCCGTATACACGAAGTCCACCGTGAAGGGCCATCCCATTCAAGATCGTTCCCATTGCAAATTCACGAACACCAAACTGAATATTGCGATTCAAGCGATTAGCATCGTCTTGAAGTCCGTCCGTTTTGATATAAGTCATGTTTGAGTGAGCAAGGTCAGCTGATCCACCTAAGAAAGTTGGTAACTTGGCAGCGACAACATTCAAAGCATCTTGACTTGAATTACGAGTTGCTTGAGAGAAACCATTTTCTAAGGCTGGGAAGTCTGTCGGAGTCACCTCAACTGGGTCACGGCCGTCGATAATGGCTTCTACTTCTGCAGCCAGTTCTGGATGAGCCTCTTTATAGTCAGCAACTAATTTAGTCCAAGCTTGATACGCTGATGCGCCACGATCTGCAACATTTTCTTTGAAATCAGCATAAACTTCAGCTGGAATTTCAAATGGTTCATAGTCCCAACCGAGCGCTTGGCGAGTAGCCGCAGTTTCATCTGCTCCAAGAGGAGCACCGTGTACAGCATTAGTTCCTTGTTTGTTTGGAGAACCGTATCCAATAACAGTCTTCACTTCAATCAAAGATGGTTTTCCTGAAGCTTTAGCTGTTTCAATAGCAGCATGGATTGCTTCCAAGTCTGTCCCATCTTCAACCAAGGCTGTGTGCCAACCGTAGGCATTGTAACGGTCACGAACACTTTCTGTGAAGGAATCTTTTGTCTCACCATCCAAGTTAATGTCATTTGAATCATAAAGAACAACCAACTTGTCGAGTTTTTGCAAACCTGCGTATGAAGCTGCCTCGCTTGAAACACCTTCCATTAAATCTCCGTCGCCACAGATCACATAAGTATAGTGGTCAAAGATATTGAAGCCTTCGCGGTTATACTTGGCTGCAAGGAAACGTTCTGCTTGGGCAAAACCAGTAGCAGTAGAAATCCCTTGTCCTAGAGGACCAGTTGTAGCGTCAACCCCTGCAGTATGGCCAAATTCTGGGTGACCTGGTGTTTTTGAACCCCATTGGCGGAAGTTCTTGACTTCATCCATACTAACATCTTCAAAACCAGAAAGGTGAAGAAGGGCATAAAGAAGCATAGAGCCGTGACCTGCTGAAAGAATAAAACGGTCGCGGTTGATCCAGTTTGGTTGTGCTGGATTGATGCGAAGTTGCTTTGTAAAGAGGCTATAGGCCATTGGAGCAGCCCCCATAACCACCCCTGGGTGACCTGAGTTTGCTTTGTTGATGGCGTCAATACCTAGAAAACGAATTGCATTAACAGATAGATTTGACATAGAATTTCCTTTCTCTTTGAGGTGATTAATGAATCACACATCCTATTTTACTATTATATGAAAAAATGCATAGAATAGCAATAAAACAATTTGCGTTCATCTAACACATTTGATTTGTCTACCCCCTCGTCACTTCATAGTACGGGAGCAAGCGCATATAAGCGTCTTCTAGCTTCTCCAATATCGCTTCTACTGACTGATTTTCAATGAAGGAAACATCTGACTTGACTAAGACTTTACGAACTTCCTGATTTCTCAGCTTCTCTCGTAAAGTACGACGATTTTCTTCATTAGCCTCCATCTTATGACTTTCCCCATTTGAGTAGACTAGATAATAAATTCCTTCTACCGCTGGAAGCTCTAAAACCTTGGCTTGCTTGTCTAAGGTCTGTTCGTCTTTCTTGCGCTCGATGAAACTGACTTCCAAAGAAATCCCAAAGTCAGCAGGTGTTCCATACAAACGAAGAGCCATCATAGGTTCTGTCACTTGTCCGTCTCTCTGTAGATAGACCCAGAAATGCGGTCGCAAACGCTGCGCTTGGTTCATCCACTGACTAGTCTGTTGGAGTTGCCATTCTGGATGACTTGCTTGAAAGGTTTTGGTCAGTTCTGTAAAAGACTTTCGAGCTTCTTGACCTTTTTGCCGCAAGGCCAACATCTTTTCTCTTTCATCGCCAGCTTTATCAGGATTACGGTACTGGACTCCTGCAAATGATAGGTATTCTCTAACTGCTTTCAGCATATCTGAATCTTTCCTTTCCTAGCAAAAAATCAGGATGAACCTGATTTTGCTTTGCTTATTCTGCATCTACGACAACATAGCGATTTGGCTCGTCACCTTCAGAGTAACTCGTCACGCCATCCATGCGTGAAATAATGCGATGGATAATCTTGCGTTCGCTATTTGACATTGGGTCTGTTTGTTGGCTACGTCCTTCTTCTAAAACGCGAGTCGCCAATTTTTGAGCGTAGGTTTGCAAGACTTCTGCACGGTGTTCAACGTAATCATTGACATTGATCGTGATGTAGAAGGTTCTTGAATAGCGGTTATAAAGATAATTTTGAGCCAATAGTTGCAAGGCCTTCAAAACTTTACCATGATAACCGATAATACGGCCTGGTTCGTTAGTGTCAATTTGAAGATTGATGGTGCGGCGATTGTAGTCACTTGAAATCGTCCCTTCAACATCCATATCATCTACAATGGTTTGAACGTAGTTAGCTACTTCAGTTGCCACTTGTTCGATGTCATAACTTGGTTCTACTTTCAAGCCTAAATCTTCCAAAGATTGGCTCGCCACTTCCTGCGTTTCAGTTTCTTTTTCTGGAGCAGATTCCACTTCCTCGGGAGTATTCTCTGGTTCCAAATCATTTAAAATTGAAATATGACCTGTTTCTTCCAAAATCGTGCTGGCGTGCTTTTCATTTTTCAAAATTTCAGCCTTGACCTCTTCAGAGACACCTTGACCTTCTTCTTCAATTTTCTTAATTGCTTCAACTACATGCCCCAAATCAACAGTTGCTTCACTTACTGTTTTCACGGGTTCATTTTTTTCATTGACTTCTTTTGGAACCCCTTTAATGGCCTGCTGATTGGCTTTGATCACTGTCGTTTCACTAATCGCTTCGATATCAACTTGAGCCGGCTTCTTACCAAACAAGCCTAAGAATCCTTTTTTCTCTTTCGAAACGACCTTGATGTGGGCCTTCATTCTTGGAATGTCTAATTCTTTCAACCCTTTTTGGATTGCTTCTTCAACCGTTGAACCTGTAAATAATACCATTATCAGATTCCTCCTTATTTTTTCTTTTTCTGTGCTTTCTTCAAGGCTCTTCTCTTCTTGCCTTCTAAATCTCTTTCTGCTTGGACTACTGCTTCTCTTTCAGCAATAATCTTGAAAGGATTGTTCAAGAAATAGGTTTGCAGTACTTGGTAAGCATTGGATACAGCCCAGTACAAGGCTACACCACTTGGGGCGGAGATGGCAAAAATAAAAATCAATACAGGCATACCATACATCATCCCTGTCGTAGCTCCACTTTTTTCAGACAAAGCTTTATTCGATAACCAGCTACTCAAGAAGGTAAAGACTGCCGCCAAAATCGGAAGGACAAAACTTGTATCTACTCCTCCCAAATTAATCCATAAAAAGTGACCTGTTTTCAAAAAGTCTACTCGACTCAAGGCTTGAAAGAGTGCCAAGAGAACCGGCATTTGTATTAAAATCGGCCAGAGAGAGGAGGAATGTTTGATCCCTAACTCTTTATAAACCTTACGCATCTCCTGGTCTAGCTTGGTTCTACTTTCCATATCACGACCCGGATATTGCTCTCGCAAAGCCTTGATGCGTGGTTGAGCCTCTTGCATTTTTCTAGAGGCAACCATCTGTGTCTGAAAGACCGGCAATAAAATCGTCCGGATCAAAATCGTGAAGAGGATAATCCCCACTCCGATACTAATGTCAAAGGACAAAAAGCGGATAATTTCAGCAAAAAAATAGACGAATTTGCTCCAAAAGTCTATCGAATCTGCTGTTATATCGCTAGCTGTACCATTTGTTGCACAGGCTGTCATGATAAACAAGGACAAGCCCAACAAACTAGTCAACTGTAGTTTCTTTTTCACTCCCATTTCCTTCCTGGTAAATCTTTGATAACTTTAATACGTGGAGTAGGTTTTTCTCCATCTCTGCATATTCCAAGGTTTCCACCCCTTTTCGGGCAATCACAACAAAATCAACATGCTCTACTAAACTCCCTTTTACACTTTGTAGAATGTGCCGGATTCGTCTTTTAATTTGATTTCTGGTAACTGCATTCCCCAGCTTTTTGCTGACGGACAGTCCTACTCGAAAATGGTTTTGCTGATTTTCCAATTGGTAGACAACAAATTTTCGATTGGCAAAACTTGTTCCGTCCTTGAAAATCGCCTTAAAATCTTTCTCTCTTTTTACACGAAAGCTTTTCTTCAAAACTCAACTCCATCTATTAAATTACTACTATTATACCATATTTTTTGAAAAAGCCAATAACAGCAAGGTTTTAGACATTTTCTACAGAAAAAAAGCTGGAAAATCTCTTTCCCAACTTCTTTTCACAATCAAATTTTATGTGTATTTACTTATTTTTTCAAGCGTTCAACATCGCGTGCAATCACCAATTCTTCATCTGTTGGAATAACCAAGACACGGATTTTCGCTGCGTCAGTTGAGATGTCTCCCGTTACGCCAAAGACGTTCTTTTCTGGATCCACATCACAACCAAACCAAGAGATACCTGAAATGACATCCTCACGAACCAAAGCTGCATTTTCACCGATACCTGCTGTGAAGATAATCGCATCTGCTCCATTTAGGACTGCAAGGTATTGGCCGATATGTTTTTGGATACGATCAACATACATTTCATAAGCTAAAGTCGCATCATGGTCTCCTGCTTCCATGGCAGCAATCACATCACGCATATCGCTTGACTGACCAGAAACTCCCATGAGCCCTGATTCACGATTAAGAACGCGACTAATATCTTCTGGGGTATTGAAATCCTCTGTATATTGCATGAGATAAGGGATGATAGCAGGGTCAATATCTCCTGTACGAGTTCCCATCATCACACCGCCGAGTGGTGTGAATCCCATAGAAGTATCCACAGACTTCCCACCCTTAACAGCTGTGATAGAAGCCCCGTTACCAATATGGCAGGTAATCAATTTCAAATCTTCTAGAGGACGGCCCAAAAGTTTCGCTGCTTCTCCTGCGACAAACTGGTGACTTGTCCCGTGGGCACCGTATTTACGAACCTTGTTTTCTGTATAGTATTTAGTTGGTAGAGGGTAGCGATAAGCCTTTTCTGGCATGGTTGTGTGGAATGAGGTATCAAATACGACAACACTGGTAATATCTGGAAGCAATTCCTTAAATGCGCGAATTCCAGCTGCGTTGGCTGGATTGTGAAGAGGAGCCAAGAGCCCCAATTCCTCAACTTTTTCTAACACATCTCCCTCAACAACTGTTGATTCCTTGAAATATTCACCACCTGCAACGACGCGGTGTCCGACACCTGTAATCTCATCGTACCCGTTAATGATGTCAAAACGAATCAAGTCATCCAATAAAATTTTAACGGCTTGTGTATGGTCTTCAATATCAAGAATTTGTTGCTCCGAACGACCGTCAAATTTTACTGTTGAAATTGAATCTTTCAATCCAATACGTTCAATCAAGCCTTTAGCCAAAACTTTTTCCTCAGGCATTTGATAAAGTTGCCATTTCAAGCTTGAGCTTCCTGCATTGATTGCAATTGTTTTTGTCATAAGATGATACCTCTTTTTAAGCGTTTTCATCTATTATAACAAAATCTCTTTTATATTTCAGTACCTTTGCTCCAATTTTGAAAATTTTCTTTAAAGGTAAACAAAACTGACGGATCTTGCAAGCTAGTAAGAGGGTAAACAAAGGGTTCTATTTCCTTGTCTCTTTTCTTCTGTAAGACAAAAATACTTTTAGCTTGGCTTGCAGTTGAGAAAATATCCTCTGGCAGAGAGATGATAGCAGCCAGACTCACTTCGTCTTTGAGCCACGCTTTTAACAAATCACTTTGAGGACTGGTCAATAAATCACTCGGAGCTAGAAAAATAGCATAACCATCTGACTTAAGGTACTTGAGGCCTTGTTCCATTAGCAAATGGTGGGCATAGGTATGTTCTTGACTAGAAGCCACTTGATAGCGTGAAGCGATGGCATCATCTGGGTAATAGCCAACAGGCAAGTCGCTGATGACCACGTCGCTTTCTTTAAGCATTTGCGGACGAACGGCATCTCCTTGGACAAAACCAGCTTGTAAACCGATCACATCTGCCATACTAGCTGCCAAATCAATCAGCAAGTCATCCACTTCGATTCCCAAGTAATCTACTTTTTTAGCGAGAGAAGTCAAGAAAGTAGCCCCCAAAATGCCCATACCAGAACCCATTTCGAGGATGCTAATTTCCTCTTGATCCAGCAACTCTTCCACAATAAGTACCAAGAGGAGGGCAATGGCATCCGGCGTAAACTGGTGATTAGCCTGCAAAGGTTCCGTTTGCCCTGCCTTCATCAAGAGAAACTGGTAGGTCTTGAGCCACTCTTCCTTGCGAAGCGCTAAGCGTTTAAGGGCTTGATTGTTCTCCTTGACCTGCTTTATCTCAGTCTCGCCATCCAGATAAATGCTGTTTTGCTCTACCAAGGCGTCATAAAAGTTGGTCGCCAAATCACTTTGGATGACTTGGACATTCTCTAGTAAATACATATAAGCTTGTTCTATTTTTTCAAAATCCATATTCCTATCTTATCAAATTTCCCTCCTTTTTTCCATCTGAAGAGAAAAAATCACTGCTTTAGTCAGCGAGTGATTTTTGGGCTACTGTTAAAAAGAGTTCTGCGTAATTTCCTAGGAAAAGACCTTCAGCACTGTAAAGGATCTGACTGTCAATGCTCGAAAAACCAAACTGGGCTAGCTTATTTTCCAGTTCAGCTAAATCAAAACCATGATGATTGGTATCTGTCTTGACAAAATCAGCAATGAGGACCTGTCCATTCTCCCTAAGGTGATGGTGAAACATGGCAAGAGTAGCATCTAGATCAGGCATATGATGAAGAACCCGACTGACAACAATCAGGTCAAATTGCTGTTCCAAGGGATTTGCCAGTAAATCCTGCTCCAAAAACTGGATATTCTTGATGTCTTGTTGCTCTGCTTTCAAACGGGCTTGCTCCAGCATTTTCTCCGAGATGTCTACAAGGGTAACCGACTGGGCTTGCTTAGCTAGAGGCAAGGCTAACAGACCCGTCCCACCACCAAAGTCCAGTATTGCCTTGTCTGATAGAAAATCAATCTGTTTTTCAATTGCTTGACAAACCAAGTTTGCAAGAAAGATATTTTTGGGCGAATCAAAGGTTTCTGCTTTGTGATTAAAATCGTGTTTCATGCTTTTAGTGTAACACAAAGAAGTTGAATTGCCTAGGAATTGGCTTTCTTTTCAGGCTTTTCTTCTGATTTTTTCTTCCCTGCTTGATTGCTTGAATCAGTCGCTACCTCTTCCTTTTTAGCTGTTTTCTTTTCTTGGATTTTCATCGGAGGAAAGAGAAATTCATAATTGCCCTTATTCATACGAACACTTGTTGCAAAACCTGTTTTGGTATTTTGATAAGTGACTTTTCCTAAGTTAAAGCCTCGTTCCCCACTTTCTTGTTCAGCCTTATCTTTGCTTCGCTTGGCCATGGCAAAAGCGATCAACTTTTCTTTGTTTAGGGCAAAGTCTTTGTGATGAGCTACTTGCCGATTCAAATAAAACTGCAACAAAAGGCTAAAAATGGCTGCCATGGTGACTGCATATAAAAGAACGCCTGCCTTAACTTTTTGCTTTTTCCACACGATAGATGAACTCTCTTTCTAAGCCCTTTTGAAATTGAAAACGAAAGCGAACCAATTGATTTTCCTCTGTAATCTGAGCTGATTTGAGTCCATAAACCATTGGCTGGTAACCCCGTCCACTGCTATCGGTTTTCCGAAAATCATCTGATTTGGACTTGCCCATAGCGATATCCTTGCCATCTTGCTTCACATAAAGGTGATTGGCTTCCACCTTTTCAAACTGCGAACGCTCTAACTCTGCCTCTAGCTGGTCCACAAACAAGAGCCACTCCTTTTGCTCGCTTTGCTGCTGGTAACGAACTTCTGAAATGAGGAGCTGACTCATGGCTTGAAATAGAAGTAAGCCACCGCTAATGACGATAAGAGCAAGCAGAGATTCTAAAAGAGTGAAAGCTCTTACCTTACTGCTCTTTAAGATCCAGCAATTTCTCTGAACCATGGTAGACCTCCAATTCTTTTTCACTAGCAAACACCTGAATCTCCACGCCATTGACCTTTACTTGATTTTGCCCCGTCTGTAAGGCCATCTTAGCCACACGTAAGACTTCTTCCTTTTGCAAAATTTCTGCCTCTTCTTGTCTACTTTTCTGGATTTGTCCCAAAAGAAGGGTCGCAATGCTGGCAAACACGGCTAGAGCAACTATCGCTTCCAGTAAAATCACTGCCCTAATTTTTTGTTTCTTTAATGCGTTTAATTTTTCCATTTCCTAGATATAATCGATAGCTGATTGCTCCTTTGCTGGTCTGAAATTCAACCTTAGCCAGAGACGAGTTGCCCCCAGCTCGGTCAAATATAATGCTTTGTCCTGATGGTGCTTGAATTCCTTTGGGAACTGTCAACTTTTGACTGCCATTGCTAATCGTCTGTCCGTCTATGCTCAAATTTGTCTTTTGTTGACTAGCTACACTACGCTTTTGCGTTTCACGGTAGAGTTCTTCAAACTCCATAAAGAAAATCTGCTCCTCTACAGCTGCAAACGTGGACTGGACTGAACCTGATAAAGCCATAGCAATGATACTCACAAGTCCCAAAACCAAGAGGCTTTCAAACATGGTAAAGGCCTTAATCTGCAACAGTTTGACTTGTTTTTTGTTTTGCATGGTAGTCTTTATAAGCTTTGGCTTGCTCAGCTGTGATACGACCGTCCGATTGTAATTTGCTGAGGCTGGCATCATCATTTTTATCCAAACGATAAAGTTCTGCCTGGCTTTCTACAACCTTGACAACAGCAGCTTTTCCTTTGTCATCAACGGCATCCTTTTGCTTGGTCAAATTAGGCACAAAGAGCAAGAGAAGAACGCTGATGATGAGCAAGACGACTAACATTTCTACCAGAGTGAAAGCTTGAACCTTGGCTTTTTTTAATTTTGTCATGAGTTTTTTCATTTTAAAAATTTACCTCCATATTTTGATACATGGGCATGAGCATTGCCGCATAAAGTAAAACGATAATCAGGGCCACAAAGATAAAGACCAGTGGCTGCACCAAATTCATGGTGCGGTTGACTCGGGTAAAAAAGGCTTCCCAAGTCTTTTCTGCATAGATTTTCAACTCACTCCCCAGCTTGGACTTGACTTCCCCATACTCAATGATGAGACTCAACTCCTTTTTAAAGAAGGGATAGGTCGCTATGGTTTGAGAAAATTCGCGGCCATTTTGCAGGGCTTGAGCCAGATCTTGACCGATTTCTTTAAAGAGCTGGGAACCCTGTCCCTGCATGATCTGAAAAATCTGCGTCAACTCCATCCCCTGCGAAATCATATTGCCCCATTCACGCGCATAATAGGCTGTCAGATAAGTCTGGACAAAGATTCCAAGAAAGGGAATCCGTGCTAACATAGAGAAGACTCGCATCTTGGAACTTCTTTTGTAGAAAGTGAGAGCTAAAAGTAGAGACAGAGTGCAAACCAACACAAGTCCCAGAAAAATTTGTGGCAGATTGCCGATGATTTGAGTGGCAATATTGCTACTGTCCAGTTGAGGCAGCAAATAGTTTCTCAACCCCAGCATGATTAGCAGAAGAAATCCCAGCAAAATCAGGGGATAGGTCGCCACTTCGATTAATTTTTTCTTGACCTTGGCTAAATTGTCCAGATATTCTTCTATCTTTGCCAAACTCAGGTGAAGATTTCCATGCACTTCAGCTAGAGATAATTGGGTCACGATAGCACTTGAAAAACCCAAGCTGTCCATCATCTCTGAAAAGGATTTCCCCTGAGACAAGCCTTGGTGCATCTGGGCCACATAGTCCTTTTCTAGCAGGGCACTTCTTCCCAAGAAAGAAATAATTTCCACCAAATGAAAGCCACTGGAGAAGAGGTTGTTAAACAAGGTGATGATTTTCTTCTGCTTAGCTGTAGCTAATTCTTTCCGTTTCAGCCTGAAGACTTGTGATATGTCCATCTTTAAGAAGCTGATCAATCTGCTCATTCCAGCTAGTTGGCTGGTGTTCTTGATAGTCTTTGTTTGCAAAGTCAACGATTCCTCCTCCCCCGATTAATCTCTGGTAGCAGACTCCTTGCAGGACAACTGCTAGTTCCTCCTCCGTCACACCCAACTCCAGAAGGCGTTCATAAACACCTCGGATACTCTTGGCATGAATGGTTGAAAAAACTGTCGCCCCTGTCAAACTGGCTCTGACCACTGCACGCGCTGTCTCGCTATCCCGAATTTCACCAATAATCAAGAGGTCCGGACGATGCCGGAGAGACAGTTTGATGAGATTTTCATAGGTCAATCCAATCGCCTCATTCAACTGCAACTGGAGCATGTCGTCCTGCTTGATTTCGACAGGATCTTCGATGGACATAACCTGCTGTCCTTTAAACAGAGACTTGGCCAATTCGTGCATCAAGGTCGTCTTGCCACTTCCGACTGGACCTGCAAAGAGATAGAGTCCCCGTTGCCTATACTGCTCACCCAGTTCGTTCATATCCTGAAACCAGAAATGCAGGTCCTGCTCCTCATCGTGCAACAAACGAATGACCAAACTCTCATGTCCCCGATAATCTCCTACGGTAGACAAACGCAGAGAAGACACCTTCTCCCCATGCTGATAGTCGCAAGAGCCCAGCTGACTACGTCTCTTCTCTCCTACGTTCATACCCGCCACAAACTTAAAATGACTAATCACTGCAGCTAAAACATCAAACTCATAGGAGTCAACGAGACACCGTTCGTCTCCAACCCGCATGTGAAGTTCGTAGGACTTTTCCTTGGGGATAAAATAGATATCCTGGGCCTTCTTTTCTTTCGCAGTAGCAATAATTTTTTGTGCAATTTCTTGTACCATACCGCCCTCCTTATCTAACTATTCGCAAAAAATTGAAAAAAATAAAAAGCAACTTAAAAAGTTACTTTTTTTATCTCCATTTCATACGGCAAGAACGGTGTTTTTCTTGACCTGTTTGTTTTTCGTAGCCTGGACGTAGCTTTTCATCGGGGATGACTTGCTCATCCTGCAAAAGTGCCAAAGAATGGTACTGTTGCAAATACTCATCACACTCATCACACCAGCGTTGGTCGGCAGGATCCCAAAAGATAGTCATCAAATCACTCCGACTCTTATAAAGAGGATTCTTCTTTTCCAGCTCAAACCAGCATGATTTATAATATTTTAGAGCATCATAATACTTGTCAAAAGATTGACTCATGATGACATCTTCTTCCCAACCTTCTATGAACCACCACGGTTCAAAATCCCCATACATTTCTATAACACGATACATTCTTACTACTTCCTTTGTATCGTATATTATAACGAATTTTTCAAAACAAGGAAAGAATTTTGCTTAAGTGCCCTATCAGAGAAACTTATTAAAACCTATTTTAAGACCATCATAAAAATAGGAGTCCTATGCCGACTCCTATTTTATCATCTTAGGCTTGATAACGTTTCACACCGTCTAGGTAGGTTGCTACCAATTCCAAATCTTTATCTAGTACGATAAAGTCAGCGTCGTAGCCTTCACGGATTTGACCACAGACATCATCGATGTGAACAGATTTTGCTGGGTTGAGACTGGCCATCATGACTGCTTCATGCGGATTCGCAATTCCCCATTCGACCACATTCTTCAAACCGTCTTTGAGTTTGAGGATAGAACCTGCCAAATTGCCTGTCGATTTGAGGCGAGCAGTTCCATTAGCAACGACTACTGGGAATTCTCCCAACATGTAGTCTCCGTCTTCCAATCCACCCGCTGTCATACAGTCTGTGATAAGGGCGATATTTTCTGTTCCCTTTTGTTTGAGCAAGATATCACAGGCCTTTGGATCTACATGGTGACCATCACAAATTAATTCTGCGTAAGTATGAGGCAATTCATACATGGCTCCCACCATACCGAGTTCACGGTGAGTCAACCCACGCATCCCATTGTAGGCATGTACCCAAACGCTTGCTCCAGCATCCACTGCTTTTTTAGCTTCATCAAAAGTCGCATTGGAGTGTCCAAGAGCAACAGTCACTCCTTCACCCGTAATTGTACGAACAAAGTCTTCTACACCTTCACGTTCTGGCGCAAGGGCAATTTTATTAAGCAAACCATTGGCTGCTTTTTGCCAAGCACGAAACTCATCCATACGAGGGTCCTTCATATAGGTAGGGTTTTGAGCTCCCTTGTATTTCTCTGTGAAATAAGGGCCTTCAAAATAGATTCCACGAATCTTGGCTCCACTTGCTTCCTGGTAACGAGCACCGATATTTTCAGTTACCGCAAGCAACTGCTCGTAAGAGGAAGTCAACGTCGTTGGCAAGAAGCTGGTAACACCCGTGCTAAGCAATCCTTCACTCATGGTATGAAGGGTTCCTTCGATGTTATTGTCCATGACATCTACACCACCAAATCCATGAATATGGGTATCCACAAGTCCTGGGGCAATGCTATAACCTGTATAGTCAATCACCTCAGCTCCTTCAGGAATCTGTTCTACATGTTTGCCAAACTTGCCATCCACAAGTTCCAAGTAACCGCCACGACGAACTCCGTATGGGTAGAAAAACTGATCCGCTTTAATATAATTAGGCATAATGATAACCTCCTTGATAGATTGATTCTAGAATTTATTATGTCAATTACATTATAAACCTTTCTTTTTCATTTGTAAATGGTATAGACCTATTTTCTAGAGATATTTTAAAAGAGCTGGATTTCTCCAACTCTTTGATCTTATTTTGATTTTACAGGCAGTTCTTGAGCAGCCTTAACAGCAGCTGCAATCGTCTCTGCGTAAAGTTTAGCACCTTCTTCAATCATGTTGCTATCATTTCCAAAGTGAACTTGGTCAGTTCCAGCCCAGATTTCAGGGTGTTCCTTAGCAACCTTATTCCAGTCAGCGATGCTTACGTAAGGATTCTTTTCAGCTAATTCCCGTGCATAAGCCGCATACTGCTCCACTGATGTGTAAGTGTCCTTGCTCTTGTCTCCCTCATAAGGTGTCACCAGTATCAGATGGTGTCCTTTCGGTAGATTGTTCACGATGCTGTCCAAATCATTCTTGTAACCTTCAGGATTGTTGACTCCCGTTGCAATGACAACTGTTTTTAGCAGCGCCTTGTTCTGACTGTTATTGAGCATAATGTCATTGGCTTGCTTGGTCGTCCGACTAACTTGGGCATTGATATTTGCTTCAGGAAGTGCCTCTTGTAAGGCTGTATTGGCGCGCAAGGCTACCGAATCTCCTATTAGGCTTGTTCCATCAGAAATTCCTAGACGACTCAGTTCAGCTTGTTCAGCAAGAGTCTTTGTTTGTCCTATATTGGTCTGGGCTTGTTTGAAACCATTGACCATCAAGTCTGTCTCAAAAGCTCCAACTTGAGGAGCCACAGCTATGATAATCAAGGTAAGCAAGGTAAGAATGCCAGCACCACCAGCACTAATTGGTTTAATATGAGGCAATCGACTAATCTTCCGTATTAAAGGATTGGATTTACCAGCAATCAATGGCTCAATAATATAGAAGGATAGGATAGCAAAGAAATAAGAAAAGATGATTGTCAGAATAACAGCAGGCAGATTACTCATCAACTGAGAAAAGATAATATAAAAAGGCCAGTGGAAGAGATAAACCGCGTAGCTGGTGTCCGCTAGAAAGGTGATTATTCTAGGTTCTTGCATCTCCGGAGTCTTCTCATGCAAGACACGTGCAGCAAAAATCATGACAACGGCTGCTAAGCTGGCAAGCAAGAAACCAAACAAGTAAGCGAACAGGTAGGTAAATTTGACAAAGAAAGTCAGAAGCAACAATACCAAAAGACCTGCCGCAAAGACCAGTAAATTCTGACGAAGGTCCCACATCCGGTCAAACTGCTTGACTAAATCGCTCGTCTGACGAACCCCCACAACTGTCGCCAAAATGCTTCCTAAAAAGAAGGGATAGACATGGGTCAAACTTGAAAAGTAGACAGATGAATAGGAACTCGCCATTAGACTACCAATAAACATGGAGAAAAAGCTAATGATAAAAGCCCCAGCAGAAAGAAGAAAGACCATCCCTCTCAATTGACTACTAGATTTTGAACGTTTCGATAAGAACCAAACCGCTAAGCCCCAAAGGATATAGTAGTGAACCTCAACAGCTAGGCTCCAGTTGTGAACAAAGAGATGCGGAATGAACTGGGATTCATAACTTCCCCCTGTTAACATTTCGTAGAAGTTGGTCATAAAACCGAGAACTCCAGCTATCTGGCCACCAATTCCAGCAACATAGTCTTGACGAACCAAGAAAGTAAAAGGCATGGTCACCAAAACCATCAGCACCACAGGTGGCACGATGCGGTAAAACCGTCTCTTAAAAAATCCCAGCAAATCAATCTGGCGTGCCTTCCCAAATTCTTCTAAAAGGAGGGAGGTGATCAAAAATCCTGAAAAAGTGAAAAAGACATCTACCCCAAAGAATCCTCCAGGAAAGATCGTTTGAAAGAAGTGGTACAAAAGCACCAAAAGTAAACCTGTAATCCTAATCAAGGAAAACCATTTAATACGCATACGAGTCTATTCTCCATTAAATTAGGAAGCAAAACACCACCTAATTTCCATTCCATTATACTCCCTATTCTATCAAAAAAATAGGAAAAATCCTAAGAGAAAACTTAGGATTTTGGCATTCTATTTTTACACTTTAAAAATTGCGTCCTGACTTGTTGTAGCCATATTTTTCTACAAAATACTCACGAAATTCCAAGAGATTGTCATCCATAATGGCTTGACGCACTTGCTTCATCAGGTTGAGTAAGAAGTAAAGATTGTGGTAGCTAGTCAAGCGGATACCAAAGGTTTCATCAGCCTTGAGCAGGTGACGAAGATAAGCGCGTGTATAATTCTTACATGTGTAGCAATCACACTCAGGATCCAGTGGTGTAAAATCTTCAGCGAATTGGGCATTCTTGACAACCAAACGACCTTGGCTGGTCATACAAGTTCCGTTACGAGCGATACGAGTCGGCAAGACACAGTCAAACATATCCACACCACGAATGACCCCATCGATCAAGCTGTCTGGTGCTCCGACACCCATCAAATAGCGAGGTTTGTTTTCAGGAAGAAGTTGAGTTGTGAAGTCCAAGACTGCATTCATTTCTTCGTGCGTTTCTCCTACTGCCAAACCACCGATAGAGTAGCCAGGGAAGTCCATGCTAACAAGGTCGTGAGCTGACTGACGGCGAAGGTCTTCAAATCCTGCCCCCTGTACAATTCCAAACAAACCTTGGTCATGTGGGCGACGGTGAGCCTTCAAACCACGCTCAGCCCAACGGCTAGTACGCTCGATTGATTTCTTAACGTAGTCATAAGGTTGGTAAAACTGAGGACATTCATCAAAAGACATCATGATGTCGGAGCCTAGATTGTTCTGAATAGAGATGGCTTTCTCTGGTGATAGGAACATCTTGGAACCATTGAGATGGTTTTTAAAGGTTACGCCTTCTTCGGTGATATTTCGGCTATCTGCTAGGGAATAAACCTGGAAACCACCACTATCCGTCAAAATTGGCTGGTCCCAATTCATGAACTTGTGGAGACCACCTGCGCGTGCGATGAGTTCGTCCCCAGGGCGAAGCCAGAGATGATAGGTATTGGACAGGATAATTCCTGATCCCATCTCCTTCAACTCCTCTGGTGACTGGGTCTTGACAGTAGCTTGGGTCCCAACTGGCATAAACATAGGCGTTGGAAAAGTACCGTGCGGGGTGATGATTTCTCCCAGACGAGCTCCTGTATGTTTTTCTTTCTTAATCAAACGGTATTTGATTGGTGAATCTGACATTTTTTACCTCCGAAGCTGGGAAAAACAGTCCCAGTTCATACTTTGTGCCCAAAGGCATACTGTATGATTTTATCAAAAAAAGCTGGAACTGTCACGAACTATGGTATAATGAGAGAATGAAATACCCAAAAATTGATTTAAAAACTATTCGTCTGCAGGCTAGGCAATTTCAGGCTGAAAATCCCCGCCTCCTTCTGGTCTATCTCCTTCCTAGTATGTTGGTCATCTTGTCAGGCTTTCTCAACCCCTTGGCTCGTCTCCAAGAAAGTGTTTTAGAGCAATCCTTTTTCAGCATGCTGGCACAAGTTCTCCAAGCCTATCTCTTCCCGCTAGTGGTTTCTTTTATGAGCGCTATTTTTCTAGCAGGTGCTGCCTTTGCGGCACTCCGACTCCTCAAGGATCCTGATACGGGACTCTCAGTAAAATCTAGTCTGGCCCTCTTTGCTGAAGAGCGCTTCACACAAACCTTCCTAACTCTGCTCCTCAAGCGCTTCTACCTCTTTTTATGGAGTATTCCAAACCTAGTAGGCGTTTATTTCCTCTTTTATAGCAATCTCTTGGCTCGTAGATTTGTTGCCCTACATCCTGAGTTTCCAAAACTAGACCTCTCATCTATTGAAAACGAGCAATTCCTTATGACCTTTGGGCTCTATTTTTTTGCGAGCCTCATCTTGATGATTGTAGGAAATGCCCTCTATATCCCGCAACATTATGCCTACTCACAGGTAGAATTCCTCCTCTGCGACACTCTGGATTTAGGACAGGCTAAACCCCGTCAAATCCTGAAAACCAGCCGTTTCTTGATGAAAGGTTACAAATTCCAGCGCTTTGTCCTCGACCTACAACTACTCCCTTGGTACTTCCTCAACTGGCTCACTTTTGGAATTGCTAGTTTTTCAATCCTTCCCTATATCCAAAACAATCACATCTTCTTTTACAGAGCCCTACTAGCCCGTAAACGTCGAAATGGATAAGAGTCTACAAAAACCAGCGTCGTTCAGGACGCTGGTTTTCTTATTTCAAAAGCAACATACTCAGCAGAGTCAAAATAGCAGGCCCACCTTGCTTCAGAATAATCTTCTTGTTTATCCTGAAGGAATGACACAAAAAAAGAAGCGAGAACTCAATCAGTTCCCAACTTCCATTTTAATGATTAGTTCATTGAAACGTGGACGTGGTCATAGTGGTTTTCGGTTACGCTACCACGGTCTGGCATTGGATTCCACGTGTAGGCTGGTCCATATTTACTATCATATGGAGCGTAGAAACGTTGCTTCCAGATGATGTAGTTGATACCACGGCTAGCCATATTTTTGACTGCATATTCTGCAATTTGATCTCCGAGTGCTGAACTCACTGGAACCATAAAGTCGATGGCCAAACCTTTACCATGGTCCCCACTGTCACCAGGACGGTAGCCACTAAAGGATGTGATGCCAAACAAGTTGGCTACTTCTTCTTTAAAGGCTGCCGTTTGCGGTTGAAGACCAGCATTCTCAGACTTAGCTACAGCAAGTCCTGCATAATCAGGAGCTGCTGGAGCCGAATAAGTTCTTGAAGGAGTTTGGCTTTGCTCTGCTTGATAAGTCGAAGTTGCAGTGTCAGAAGTTGCTGTTGATGTTGCTGTTTCTTCTGTTGCACTTGTTCCTCTTGTATCAGCAGGCGTTTCAGTTGCTGGAGCAGCTGAAACTGGGGCTTCTGCTGGAGTTGTTGCTGCCGTTTCTTCGGTAGCTGGAGTCGCTGCTTGAGGAGCTTCTTCTTCAACTGGGCGAGTTGTTTCTGCTACTGGTGCTTCCGTTGGAGTCGTATCAGCTGTTTCTTCTACTACAGGTGTTTCTGTAGATGGTATCTCTTCAGCAACTGTCGCTGTATCAGAAACTTCTGAACTTGGCGCTACTTCTGCTGGTTTTTCCGTCTCTGTTGCAGTTGGAGTATCCTCAATTGGTTGAGAAAGGTCTTCTACTTGAACTGTTTGTTCATCAACTGTCACTTGGTTGGTCGTCAAATCAGCGGTCGCAGTCGTCACTTCTTCACTAGCATCTGTTTGAGGAGTTTGGATTTCAACTTCCGTTACTTCTTCTTCCTCATTGACAGTTGTAGTGAGGACAGTATCTGGGAAAATCAAGTCCATATTAGTGATTTTGTTCAAATTGGCAAGAACCGTCACATCTACTCCCAAAGCTTCTGCAATCGTGCTCAGGGTATCACCATACTGAACTGTATAGCTGTTTTTGTTCTCGTTTTTCGTCACGTCATTTTGGATTTGCTCAACAGTACGTGCTGTCCAAGAGATTTCTTCCGCTTGAGTTGCCAATGCTGGCGCAAAAGACAAGGCTACTGTTGAGGCTAAAATAATTCTTTTCTTCATTCGTTCATATTCCTTTCAAATGAGTACCTGTCTATCATAACACAAAAAAAGCAGAAAAAAAGCCCTCTCGGGCCTATTTAACAGAACTGTCTATTCCTTGTAACAAACTCGATTACTTGAAATAGTTTGTTAGGTTTCTGTCACAAAATTGACACAATCTTCTCGTTACTTACTCTCAAAAATATGAGGAATATCTGCTAACTCTTGAATCATGTGATTGCCTTCAAAAGAAGATTCTAAAAAGTTGATGCTTTGAAGGCCACTATTCTGGGCAAATTCCACATCCAAACTCCGGTCCCCTATATAATAGGTATTATTAGGATTCAACTCATACTTGTCTAGCAGATAGTTAGCCGCTTCTGGATTAGGCTTGCGCGTAAAGCCACTCTGACTGGTTAAAATCTCTTTGAAATAGGATTCCAACCCCAAGTCTCTGAGAATGGTAAAAGCATTGTCCCCCTTATGAGTATAGACAAACTGCTGAATCCCTGCTTGGTCTGCCCAAGCTAGCACTTCACGCGCACCTGGCATCAAAACTACCTGGGCATTTTTCTCAGCCAGGCTCTGGGCACGTACTTGATTGAGCACTTCCGCATCCAGGTTTCTCTCTTCTGCCACTTGCTCCAGCAAATCCTGCACAGAATACCTGAGGATTAACTCTCTCACTTTCTCCTTATTATAAGGAATAGAAAACTGAGCAAAGGTCTCCTCAATCCCTGACAAAATCGCTTCGTAAGAGTCCAATAAAGTCCCGTCCAAATCCCAAATAAAGGCTGTTTTTTGCATTTCCTATCCTTTCAAGCTCATATAACGCTGGTAACGGTAGCGTAGAAATAACCAACGAAAACCATTATCCAAGAGAGTCCCTGCCCAAATACCAGGTAAGCCCCAACCAAGAACAATCCCCATCAGATAAGCTGTGCCAATGCGGATACACCACATCCCAACACTTGTCGCATAAAAGGGGAGGCGAGCATTTCCCAAGCCCTGCCAAACTGCAGTATAGATGACTGTTCCTATCGTCATGGGAGTCCCCAATAGAGAAAACAGTGCAACCAAAACGCTCGCTTCGACTGCTACAGGGTCCGTCGTATAGAGATGAGTCAGTGGTGTCCCTAAGGCATAGATACTGAAAGTTAAGGGCAACATGAGAAGCAGGGAAAGCCAAAAGGTTTGCTTGCTCAAATCATCTACTCTTTCCCAGTTATCCTCTCCAACTGCTCGAGCTACCTGCATGACCGTCGCCGTAGCGACGCCAAAGGCAGGCATATAGTTAAACTGGGTCAAGACTTCTCCGACTGCATTCCCCGCTACTGCCTCCGTCCCAAAAGAAACAACCAAGGCAATGATTACTACATCTCCAGCTCGCATCATGAGACGTTCTCCTGCCGCTGGCAAAGCCAAGGTCAGTAAGTCTTTATCGAGTCCAAAAGTCGGTTTCTCAAAAGGAAGCTTTAATTGCGACCACAAAATCACAAGACCGACTAAGCGAGACAAGATAGTCCCCCAAGCAACACCCGCTATGCCCATATCAAGGACAAAAATAGCTAAACTTGAACAAAGAATATTCAAGGCATTGGATAACAGACTCACATAGAGGGGTAGACGCGGATTATGCGTTGCACGAATCAAGGCACCTAGACTGGTCATCAAGCCCAAGAGAACAATCGACCCACCCACCAAAGATAGGTAGAGCCCACCACTCTCGGCTACATCCCTCTCCGTGCCCAAGAGTCCTATCATCTCTTGCCCAGCAAAGAGCGATAAGGCGCCTAAAAGTGCACTCAGCAATAGGGTTATCTTGAGAGCCTCTGTCACGTGATAAGCCAACTTGGACTGATCTTTCTGCCCCATACTTTTTGAAATAACACTGGAAATAGCAGCCCCTAGAGCGATAAAAATCGCCTGGTAAATGGTGATAATATTGCCAGCCACTGAAACACCTGAAATAGCGATTAAGCCCAAGTAAGCGACCAAGTAACTGTCCACCATTCCCATGAGCATCTGCAAAAAGTTTTCACCCATAGCTGGCAATGCAATATTAAGAATGTCTTTATTTTTCTTAAACAATCCTTCCTCCTGATGAAAAGAAACTCAGTTGGTTTCCCAACCGAGTTTACTCCCTCTGTCTTAAAGTCCTAGATAAGCCTCAACCGCTGCTTGCATGTCAGCAGCTGCCACTGTTGTTTTATGACGAACCGGAGCTGTTTCAAGGCCATCAACCGCTGGTGGCACTGCCACTCCTGAAATGTCATGTAATTGAGCCAAGGCTTCAAAGTCAGTCAAGCCTGCTTTTCCTGTTACCGCTTCTACGGCAACCACTGGGAATTTGTATGGACTAGCTGTTGAAGCAATCACTGTCTTAGCCGTATCCCCAGTAGCCGCTTGGTATTTTCTATAAACTGCTGAGGCAACCGCCGTATGTGGATCCTCAATATAAGCATCTGTATCATAAACACGTTTAATTTCTGCCGCAGTTTCTTCCTCAGTCGCATATTCAGCTGCAAAGAGATCCAGAATCGCTGCATCAAAGTCTGTCAATTCATATTGTCCTTGTGTACTCAAGGCGTTCATGAGTTCAGCTGTCTTAACCGCATCATTCCCCAAAAGATGGAAAATCAAACGCTCCAAGTTTGAAGATACCAGGATATCCATAGATGGACTAGTTGTCACTTTAAACTCACGTTTCTTGTCGTAAACACGTGTCTTGAAGAAGTCTGTCAAGACATTGTTATCATTTGAAGCACAGATTAATTTGCCAACTGGCAGACCAATTTGCTTGGCATAAAAGGCAGCCAAGATATTCCCAAAGTTTCCTGTTGGTACTGTGAAGTTGACCTTTTCACCCGCCACAATCTCACCAGACTTGACCAACTGAGCGTAAGCATAGACATAATAAACAATCTGTGGTACCAAACGACCAATGTTCATAGAGTTAGCTGATGAAAATTGCAGTTTATTGGTAGCCAACTTTTCACGCAGAGCTACATCGTTAAACATATGTTTGACGTTAGTTTGCGCATCATCAAAGTTTCCATCAATAGCGATAACATGAGTATTGTCGCCAGTCTGAGTAGTCATTTGCAACTCTTGTACCTTGCTGACACCATCCTTTGGATAAAAGACGATAATCTCAGTTCCAGGCACATCGGCAAACCCCGCCATAGCAGCTTTCCCAGTATCACCAGATGTCGCTGTCAAAATGACAATCTTGTTCTCCAAACCATGCTTTTTAGCGGCTGTCGTCATAAAGTATGGCAAGATAGACAAGGCCATATCCTTAAAGGCAATCGTTGAACCATGGAACAATTCCAAGTTGTATTGCCCATCCAGTTTCACCAATGGCGCAATAGCTGGAGTATCAAACTTGCTATCGTAGGCATTGTTGATACAATAGTCCAACTCCTCAGCCGTAAAGTCATCTAAAAATGCTGATAAAACTAATTTAGCCACTTCTTGGTAAGAAGCATCTTTTAATGTGTCAAAGTCCAAATCCACCTTTGGATAAGTAAGCGGAGTAAACAGACCACCATCCGTCGCCAAACCTTGCAAAATAGCTTGGCTGGCAGTTACTGTATTATTCGCATCACGCGTTGATTGATAAACTAATGTCATGAATCTCTATCCTTTATCTATAGTCTCTTCCATTATATCACGATTTTTCAGAAAATTCTCCCTTTATAAGAGAAATTATAATCCCAATTCTTCTTTCAAAGGTTGTAAATAGGTCATTTCTTGCTTGCCTCTCTTCTCCAGTCCTTCCTCAGCTAGGGTGAGTAAATCTTTAGAAAACTCGAGAACCGCAGTTTCTTCTTCATCTGTGAGTTGTTTTTTAGAAAATTGTCGTCTTAAAAGCTTATAATCACGACCAGCTGTGGTAAAAAATGGAGCAGTTCGCAAGTAAGCTTCAAGCTTGTCTAAATGAACCAACAAGCCCAAGTGAAAGGCAGCAGAAGCAAAAGTCCTATCAAGCGGCTGAGTACACACACTACGAAACTCGATAGTCCCTCGAGTCGTTAAGTCTTGGTACTGGTAACTACGATGAGTTTGGAAATCTTCCTCCTGAGGGTAAATAAGAACCTCATCCCCATTAAGGGTGAATGCCTGGATTTCAGGTGTAGTCAAATAATCTCTAACCTGAATCGGATAAAAATAATAGGTTTGTTCATCGCGATTCGCAGTAAAAATCGCAGAATGATTTAGATAGTCAAAAAAATCATCCTCATCTTTAAATAGTCTAGTATTAACACCTACATTCTCTGGATAAATACCATGCATGGATTCTTCCCAAAAAATATCTCTCGAAATTTTGGTATCCCAATCTGCCCCTGAAAACTCTGAATTGGCAAACAAATAAGCTTTAGCTGCTTCAATTTGCGTAAAAGCATTGATAACACGCAGGTAGTTGGACCTTGAAACGTCTAGTTGAACCTGACTCCCACAGATAAAGGCTCCATACTCAGGGAAATGATGTAAATCTGATTTAGTTACATTTCTACTCAAATTCAGATAATCCATCAACATCTGATAGCGGGGATAAGCCACTGGACAATTCTCATTTTTATCCCAGTTGGGATGAATACCACAGCCAAGAATAGCATGATTAGCTTCACCTAATTTATTCTGAATCGTAGCCATATAGAAGTTAAAGCGTTCTTCTACCTCTTGGATAGATTCGGCCTTTCCGAATGCAAACTCAATCGTCGTATAAGCAACCTCAAACAAGATCGTATCTTGGCTGACTGGATCAAACAGCTGAATTGGATTCCCAAAATCATCCACTTTTTCGATAGTAAAGCCTAGTACTGATGGTAAATACCGAAAGAGATCCTTAACAACTTCACCATCTGTAGCCTTACCCTCTAAATTTACAATAGGATATTCTAATTCAATCCCAATAAATAAATCTGGGTTCTCTTTTAAATTTTCTAAGTAGCGCTTCTTAAGCAAGTCAATCGAACGAGACATCAAACACCAACACTTTCATAATCAAAATAAATTGTGAATAAGTAATATTATACCAAAAATACACTAAAAATGACTAGAATAAGAAGAAAAAGATGATTCACAGTTATCTGTACTTAAAGAAAAAATATCAAAATCTTCACTAAATCAAAAGACAAGGTCCGAAAACCTTGTCTTTATTACTATACCGGCGGCCGGGGTCGAACCGGCACGTCCTAATGGACACTGGATTTTGAGTTCAATCCCTACATTTTTTGAAACTTACAACCTTGATTTAACAATGTTTTAGGACTTTTAAATTTTATAAAACAGATTCTTTTTTCAAATTTCAGTAACTTTTAGGTAACTATTTCCCCCTTCTTACCAATTAGGATTCATAATTGATAAATTTACAGAAAAATCCTCTTGTAATGCATCATTATTCCCAGCATCTGAGTAAGAAACTTACTCATCTTCTGGAAACCACATTTTATCAGCTAGTTCCAAATAATCAAACGGAATTTCTTTGGTGTAATCACCTTTAAGATATAGTCTCACTCGTCTTCCTCATCGTCATCCAACTCCACTTCTCCATGAATTCGGATATACTCCTCGCGCTTCCTATCCAATTCTTCCCAGAGGGGCTCATCAATGGTTTTCATAGCCTTTATCTCTTCCAAACTAATATTGACCGCTTCATCGTAGGTCAAGTTCAGCAAGTCTGCATGTTTCGTTTTGAATTGTTCAATATTCAGCCATGTTTCTTTGTCGTCTTCGCTGATTTGGCCGTCAATGGCAGATGCTACCTCAATCGCCATAATATACATCGCACGCTTGTCAACCGTTAAAATATCTAGATGAGTGGAAATAATTCGCAAATAATCACCTTTCTCGCGCCCATCGCTTTCATAGGAATCTTCAAAATCCAATATTATATACTCGTATTTAAATGAATTCCACGGATTATCTCCTATTTTAAAATCAGTTACCCCCCAACGCTCATCATTCGAAGAAAATTTATCCAAACTAACGCTAAAATAAAAATCATCATCACGTGCGTAAGAAAAACCAACCTGCACTCCCTTACGCTCCTTGAACCACATTTTCCAAGGAAATTCCATACAGGCTTGGTAAATACTAGTCTCGTAGTTTCCTTTAAGATATAGTTTCATTTGCTCTCCTAGTTTCAATAATTATTTTGGTATGTTTTCCAAATTCTATCAAATATCTCTTCTTTGACACTCTTTGATAGGTTTCTCAATTGAGGATGATTGTTTACAAAATTCATGATAGAATTTTTACCAGTAATTCCATTTATATCTAAGTGAGCATTGACATTGTAGCCTGATTTCCCACTTCCAGATTGAACCTGGAATACTCCTTCACCATTCGAACCACTGCTTGGCTCCCAATCTACACGAAGCTTCACTTTTCGATTTCCTACTCGGGCTTCAATTTGTTTACCACCCTTGCCAGAAATGGTCTTACTCGTCGGTTTATTGGCTTTCCAGCTATCATAATTACTAGAATAATTAATCTGAATTTCGCCATTTTGTAAGGCCGTCTTTGTGATAGCTGATAAGCTGGACACTGCTCCACTAGCTATCAGTACGTTTCCATATTGTACCCCTGTTACGGATGCTGCGGTACCAGCTACGATACTTGTCCCTGCTGTTGGCGGACCAGCCATGATACTCAAGACTTCAAGGGCACCACTCGCAAAGTAAACTCCCAATCCAGAAAATATCTGAGCTACTCCACTCCAAAATTCGACTGAATTTGCTTCAAAGTTTTGTGCTTTTAGTTCATCAAACTTTTTGTTAACCAAATGAGTATAGTCCGCATCGTATTTCCCATTTTTTGAAACGACATAGCCTTGTTCAAATGGATAAATGTCAATAATATTTCCTGTTTCATCAATCTTAAGAGTGTGATTGTAGTCGTCAATTATTTTATTCCATTCGGACTTGTCGTGACCTTTTAAGCGCTTCTTTAATTCGGCACGATAGTAGGCATCTCCATCGTCCGATAGCATCATATCCCTAGAAGCTTTATTGATGGCACGAGTTTCAGAGTCTTGATAATCTCTTTTGGCATGCGAAACAATCTTCACATCCTTCATCTTCTGTAACCAGCTCATGTCCACACCGTCCGCATAGTAGTTACCATCACTATCGACAATGACTTTACTTAGTTGCGTAGCTCCTTGAATCGCTAAGCTAAGGATTTCTAGACTATCGCTGAAATACTGGGAAACCTGTGAGACAAAAAATTCTAGTTTTTCAATCTTATCATCCAAATCCTGAATACCTGACTCAATTTGAGACTTGGCATTGTAGAGGATGGTCTTTTCAGAGAAGGCTTTCCCCCAATTGAGACTAAAGAGGTCCGTGATTTGATTTAACCAGTTCTCCCTCACTTGAATCTGAGCTTCTACGATAGCTAACTGCTCTTCCCTCAATTTTTTTAGTTCCTTGAGTTGGTCCAAGTCCAAATCACCATATCCAGAGACCTGAGCATCCGCATTTTTGTAAGAGGTCAACTCTAATTGGATATCATCTATCGCTGCTTGTAACTTCTTGATGCTGGGGATGATAATCTCTGTAAAGAGACCTTTACCAGCTGTGTAGGCTGCTCCTGTCAGCTCACCTGAGTCTAAAGAGGAAATTAGGTGGTCACATCCACTGGATAAGCGGTCTGTGACTTCATTTGCGACCTGGAGATTGTTGGTCATGGCCTGAATCAATTCTTGGGATTCTTGTGCGCTGTATTTTACTCCCATGGTAGCCGATTCCTTTCCGCTATCAGTTCTTCTCTGGCTTCATCGAAAGACCGACGAGCCTTCTTCGTTTGTTTTTCCAAGGCATCCAGTTCCTCTTCTACATAAGAGTTGACCTGTCGCTGAATGGTTCTATTATCACTTTCGATTTGCTCTATCACTTGACGATAACTGGGTGAGAGAGACAATAGAGTTGCCATACGATGGTGGATACTCTGGATTTCTGAGTGAAAGTAAGTTACCTGCTGTTCATATTGTCTTTTTAGAGTCTGAAGACTTTCTTCCTTATCGTCAATCTTGACAATCTCTCGCCAAAGTTTGTAGCGTTTTTCTTCGTTCTTATCTTCCATTCCTTAGTGACTCCATCTCTTAGCTTGCTCTATATCACGTTTTTCAATTCTATGAGCAATTTCTGGAAACTTATTTGCTTGGGTCAAAACAGCCGAACTGAAATCACTGACTGCCTGAAGCATTTGATTGCATGCCTGACGTCCCGCTTCCATCCCAGCGATTTCAGAAGTATATGAAAATTCTACCTGCTGATTAACTTTCTCAGATACATCGATACCAGTTAACTCACTAATGGCTGATTGAGCTTCTATTGTATTAGATTTAATTTTTTCTGACGCCATGTTATCACTCTCTTCTACTATTATAAATTCTACATTGTTCTTAATTTTGTTAAAACATAATTAAAATCATGAATAATAGAAAATTCCTAACCATCTATCTAGGTTAAGAAATTTATTTTATTTATCAAACTTTTAATCAGTATTAAAATAGTCAAAGACCTCTTTGAAAAGTGTGTTCATTATTTCTTGTTCTTCTTCATCCAAATGATTTTTAGTTACTAAGTCATCTCTCAACTTGAATAAACCAACCACATCATTTTTAGATATTACTTCAAATAGAATCGCAAATTTGAAACTATCTCTTCCTTCCTTATCCCAATTTTTAATATCACTCACATCATAGTCATCCAAAAATCTAACTAATATAGCTTTAGAATATACTGTTTGTCCTAATAATTCATCAGTAGTTGTCCCAAAAACATGAGCAAGTTTTACAACATTTCCTAATTTTGGCTCTGTCTTTCCATTCTCCCAATCGCTATACGTATTTCTCTTTATTCCTAAAATCTCTGCTAATTCTTGTTGTTTTAGCCCTTTATTCTTTCTTAATCTCTTTATATTATCTCCAAAAATGCTCATATTTTCTCCTAATTAATTTAAAACGTCGAAAAATGCGACATTTTCCTTGGCAATCTCTAAAATCGGGTGTATTATAATTATGTCGGGTAGTCCGACGTTTCCCAAAAGATAAAAATTTAAACGGAGGTAACCGCCTATGATTGTATTAAAAAGTCTTTGATAATCACGACAAAATCAAAGACTTAACAAAAATTCTATAAGAGTATTATACCATACTTTCCTTAAGAAAGGGGAAGAAATGGACATAAAACAACTTGTTTCTATGGTTGACGGATTGAACTCTGCTAGTACTGCTAAAAAATGGATAACCTTAATAAAGGAAATTAGTGGTCATGAGTTAAAAAAAGTTCAAGCAAGGAATAGTAGGCAGTTTGTGAGTTTTTATAACTTCACTGATGATGATGTTGAGGATTTCAGGACAATTGCTTATTTGAAAAATGAGATGTCATTAAAAGATGCAATAAGGGAAACTTATGGAGATATTCATAAACATAAGGAATACACTCTTGCTCAGCAACTTGAAACCCTTAAAGAAGATTTTATTACCTTGGATGATAATTTTAAGAATTTGTATTCTAGTAATAAAAAACTGCAAATAAAATTTCAACGATTGGAAAAAGAGCAAGAAGAAATTCTCTCAACACTGGAACTACTTCCATTTGGCGCTTGGGAAAAAGCTCGTAGGAAGTTCGGTAAGTAGATTTGTTACGGTCAGCGAGTATGTTACCGCAGACCGTAACAAATCGTAAACGCAGACGAACAACAAAGAGCTTTTTCTAAGGTTGGTGAGGGTGTGTAGTAACACCACCCTCTGCAAGTCAGGTGTATTATCGAAAGAATGCATTATTATCAAGGTTTTTCACGGTTTTTAAGGTGGTGAAATTAGGCAAAAAGTTGAGTCAAAATTTATGGCAAAAAACGAGAATTTACGTTCTGTTTTTGACTGGATTCAAATCCAGTTTAATACATTCGACTTTTCACTGGAAGAGATAGTTGAAGATATCTTACTTCTTGATACAGAGCTATTTATTATAGATAAGGGCAGTCTTAAATACTATGAATATGACTCTCAGATAAACTATGGTAATATCCGTATCTACTATGGTGATGAAGAAAATTCTTTCATGCTTGTCATGTCAGGACAAGCATTAGAATTCTATCGAGATATGGTTTTAACCCCAAAGGGACTTTCTGAACGTCACTTCTTGGATAATCTATATTCCAATTATAAGTCATTTTCAGTAAGAAGAATTGATATCGCAATAGACGATTTTAATGAAGTTCCTTACTTCACTCCAAATCAACTTTCTAAAATTTGTAGAAAAAACCGCTTCCTATATGGTAAGAGTAACTACTACATTACCTACGGAGATGAGAAAACGGGACAAACCTTATATTTAAGAAAACCTAATGATGATGAAAGACTTAGAATATATGATAAACGCTTAGAACGAGCATCTAAGCTCGGTGTCAGCAAGAGATTTATTGAAAATTGGATAAGAACGGAGTTAGAACTTAGGAAAGAGAAAGCCCACTACTTCATTCAAGAATGGCTCAAGTCCGAAATAGACCTTCTAAACTTTACAAAGGGATATCTAAAGGATAAAGTGAAGTTTTATACTGATAGTCAATTTTCAAAGCCTCTAAGGTCTTGGGAAAAATTCTTAGGTTCGTCAACTCCAGTTACTATTACTATTTCAAAAACAAAGACAGAACTAGAAAAAAAGTTAGATTGGTTTGTCTTTAAAGGTTCTGGAGCCATTCTAATAGCGTATAAATTTCTCTACGAAAATGGATTACTATTTGAACAAGAGAAAGAGAACTTTGAAAAATTACAAACTCTTGAATATCCCCCAGAGTTAGCAAAACAACTTATAGAGAGAGCAAGTTACTTCAAAAGAGAGAACTTGATTCCCAAAATTAAAGAAAACATAAAAAGGAGAAATTAAATATGGCAAAGATGCTTTCCCAAAACGATTGGGACTTTAATAATATTGGAACTAAATTTGAATTGGATGAGGTACTTCCAAAATTTGAAACCGAAGTCAGAGCCGATGAAAATGGCGAGATTATCAAAAATAGTGATGGAAGCGAGAGAAGATTTAATACTCAAAAGATTGTTGGTTGGAAATATAATATTACTATCAAAGATGGACCATTTAAGAAGAAATCAACACAAGTATCCGTTGACAATCCTGAACCATTAGTTGATAATGATTATATTCAAGCAATGGATGAAGTACCTGTTACATTTGAAAATCTTCGAGCTTCAATGATTAGCAAAACGATGTATTATAAGGCTGATGCTATTCATTTGGTAAATAATAAGCAAAAATAATTCAATGGCTAGGGGAGTAAGAACTCCCCTTAATTTATAAAATTATCAAAGGAGAACCAATGATTAAAACCGTAACAAAAGATGATTTGATTGAACTTGGATTCAGCCCTGGTACCGCAAGAAAAATTATACATACTGGGAAAGTACTACTAGTCAATCGTGGCTTTTCTATCTATAACAATAAACGAATCGGTACTATTCCAGCAACTATTGCAGAAGAACTTCTAGGCCTGGAACTGCAGAAAGAAGCATAGAATATGGCTATTCGTAAAAATAAAGATGGTTCTTGGATTGTCGATGTTTCGAATGGTATTAATGCTGTCACGCTTAAACAACGTAGAATAGTTAGAAAAGGCTTTAAAACGAAAAGGGAAGCTCTGGAAGCTGAACAGTATTTAAGAAGTGTAGAACTAAAGGAAAAAAGCTTTGGTTCAAAAGTAACAATAGATATTCTTTATAAGCTATTAAAAGAAGAAGATAAAACAAATAATAGAAAAAAGAGTTATATCGATACACAAGAAAATAACTACAACAAGCATATAAAAGATTACTTCTCAAAAGTTTATGATGTTTCAAAACTCACTTATGAAGATATCTATCAATTTCGAGAAGATTTAAGAGAAAAGAATGCCAAAAACTCTGATAAGTATTTGAATCCGAACACGATCAATAAAATAATGATTTTATTGAAAAAAATATTAGATGTAGGATTAAGAAAAGGGTATTATAACGATAATCCTGTTAGACTACTTAAAAAACTACCAATAGAAAAAAGAAAAATGAATTTTTGGACTGTGAAAGAATTTAAGCATTTCCTTTCTCTATTTGAGAAAGATGAATATAATGTTGAACTACTTTTTACAGTACTATTCTTCACTGGACTGAGACTAGGAGAAGCTCTTGCACTTACGTGGAGGGACGTAGAATTTCCCACAAGTACAATTCATGTAACTAAGTCAGTATACGTTAATAATGGTGAGGAACATATTAGTAGTACAAAGACAAAAGCTGGTACTAGAAGAATCATTATTCATAACAAACTAATAAAGACATTAGAAGAATGGAAAACAGAACAGAAACAAAAATTAAAAGTATTTACAAATAACACCGAAGAGCTTCAAATATTTCAGAACAGCCCAATTAGTCTTACAAAAAATTCAATTGAAAAACAATACAAAAAAATCCTTGCCAGAGATAATAGTTTGAAAAAAATAAGAATACATGATTTTAGACATTCGCACGCATCTCTCTTAATAAATCAAGGTGAAGATTATCTAGTTGTCAAAGAAAGATTAGGTCACGCATCAATAACTACAACTATTGACACATACTCCCACTTATATCCTAGTAAGCAACGAGATTTAGCAGATAAACTAAATGATTTATTTTAAAAAGAACAGCTAGAATAAAAGCTGTTCTTTTTCTTATTAAAAATATAAATAACTCAGTTCTACCAAAAAAGATTACTTAGTATTCTCACGAACCATTCTTTCAAAGTAATTATCTATACTTTCGAAACTTTTAGTTATTCCCTCCGTTTTATACTTTTCTAAACTTTCCTTAATTGCATTCTGAGTGAATTCATTATACTCGGTTATATCCCTCAAACGCACTTTATTATCGAAATTTTCCACTATAACACCCTCCTATTTTTGATAGATAAGAACTCGCTCATGTAAAAAATTCTTCTTTACCAATGCTCCTATATTGGTTCTAGGGTTAAGTAAATCATTAACTAACAGAATATCTACATCACAATTAAAAACACTAGAAAGAATCCCATAAACATCCATATAATGTGATTCATCTTCAATTTCTAGAGCAATATCTATATCACTATTTTCATCTTCTTCTCCTCTTGCATAGGAGCCAAATAAGTAGACCTTTGATAAATTATATTGCTTAGCAATAGGATTAATCTTAGCCTTAATTTCATCTATTGTATAAACCACGAGAACCTCTTTATTACCAAGAAAAATACTTCTTACATCTAATAATAAAAATTATTCATTATCGAAAAATTCAAATACATCTTTCTTATTACTAAAATCAAGTTTAACAAGTTTTGACTTTTCTTTCGCTAGAGACTTAATATCTCTTTTTGCTTGTTCGACTTCAAGCTTTGAATAGTTTTCTTGATTGTATAACATGAAATCTCTCCTAGAATAGTATCTATCTATTGTATATTTTAACATAAAACGAATCAAGTTTAATTTAAAATATGTTAAATATTTTCTTCTTAATTTAGCAAAAAAAATTTTTAAGTAATTTTAAGTAACTCTGAAAGAAAAAAATGGAAGAAGAAATAAAAAAACAAGGCTCGAAAACCTTGTCTTTATTACTATACCGGCGGCCGGGGTCGAACCGGCACGTCCTTGCGGACACTGGATTTTGAGTCCAGCGCGTCTGCCAATTCCGCCACGCCGGCAAATAGTAACTGGGGTAGCTGGATTCGAACCAACGCATGAGGGAGTCAAAGTCCCTTGCCTTACCGCTTGGCTATACCCCAATAATATAAAATAGGCGAGTGATGGGGATCGAACCCACGCATGCCAGAGCCACAATCTGGTGTGTTAACCACTTCACCACACCCGCCATAATCATATTAACACGGGCAGTAGGAATTGAACCCACACTGAAGGTTTTGGAGACCTTAGTTCTACCTTTAAACTATGCCCGTAACTAAAGTAATGGAAGGGGAGGGATTCGAACCCCCGAACCCGAAGGAGCGGATTTACAGTCCGCCGCGTTTAGCCTCTTCGCTACCCTTCCAAGTTATAAATAAAATATGGCGCGAGACGGAATCGAACCGCCGACACATGGAGCTTCAATCCATTGCTCTACCAACTGAGCTACCGAGCCAAATTGCGGGAGCAGGATTTGAACCTACGACCTTCGGGTTATGAGCCCGACGAGCTACCGAGCTGCTCCATCCCGCGTTAATATAAAAAGGAGGATGTGGGATTCGAACCCACGCACGCTTTTACACGCCTGACGGTTTTCAAGACCGTTCCCTTCAGCCGGACTTGGGTAATCCTCCAATAAATAGTCCGTACGGGATTCGAACCCGTGTTACCGCCGTGAAAAGGCGGTGTCTTAACCCCTTGACCAACGGACCATATTTATAAATGGGCACGAGTGGACTCGAACCACCGACCTCACGCTTATCAGGCGTGCGCTCTAACCACCTGAGCTACGCGCCCAAGTTTAAAAAACTTGGTATGAACTTTCGTTCAAAGCGGGTGACGAGAATCGAACTCGCGACAACAGCTTGGAAGGCTGTAGTTTTACCACTAAACTACACCCGCTAAAATGGGAGTTAACGGGATCGAACCGCTGAC